>JAKDMK010000512.1 GCA_030452365.1 Nitrococcus sp. | reverse complement strand
CCCTGCAGTTGCCGGTCGTTTTGGCTGAAAGCACGCAGCGTCTCCCAACTGCACCGCATCAGCGCGTCATAGACGACGCTGCAAGGCTGGACACTGCCAGCATCATGCGCCGCCGGCGCCTTCAAACACAGCGTCCTCTAGGCTCTAAATTGGTGCCGAATCGGCTCGATCGCCGCCACAATCCCGAACGGACCGAGCGCATGGATCGCCGCGCAGCGCTTCGCATTCGTGCGTGGAGCCAAGAAGAGTGTTCCGATGCAGATCGAGTTACCGAAGAAAAACCAAACGAGTATGAAGAGCGCAACATTCAACATAAGAAATCCCTCTCTTTGTGCGTCTATTCCGCGCGCACACTCCAACCGCCCGCCTATCCGAGCGAAAACGCTTCCATATTGGTAGTGTACCGTGGGTCAAGGTTCAAATTTTGAGTACCTGTTCTAACCGCCAGGACTGTTTCGATCGACTTAACTGTATAGACCACAAAATACCCCGTTGTTCTCCCGAGCTTCAGCGCGATTTTGTTCTCTGCAAGCAACCAGGGGTCGTTTGGGGAGGGGGGAGAAGCTCTACCTTAAGCGCGCCAGCGATAAACGATCTCGCCAGGCTTCCAGGTCTCCAGTAGGTAGAGCCGCGCGGCAAATCGGGCGCGGGCCATTGCCTGACGGTGAATAGGTAAGAGCGTTATCGCCGACGGTGACAGAGCCCTGGCAGACCATTACCTTGCCAAACGTTTTACGTAAAATATGGAGTTGCAAAACAGATCGCTTGGGCCAAGAGTACCAAGGGCAGACGTGAGAAAGTGGCAGCGCAGGTTCAGGAAAACCTCGAGAAAGCGGGGTTCAAATGCTCACGGCGGGAAGAGGACGTTGTGGGCGCCGCCACCGGGTTACGTTGTCTTGGCACCTCGAACGGTACTGTGTGCCTTTCCGACTTCCACGACGAGCCAGCGTAATCTCGGCGCTTGCCTTATACCCGCCAGTTGGGGCATGAAGTGGCCTCGTTGCCGTGGATCTTCCGTGTTGCACGGCTGTTCTTTCGTTACATGCCACTCCTGCGACGCCGCAAGCTCCGATCAGACGCTTACCAGGTCTCATCTCATCGCTAACAGCCATCCCCTATGCCCAGCCCGCATTGGGGTGACGAACGAACCCCAACAAATACCGCTCCGAGATTGCACCCGAATGATTTCTAGTTGCGGCTGATGACGTTGGATTTGAATATGTTGGGGTTCGCAAGCTCACACCAAACTACGCTTGGAAAATAGAAGGGACAGCAGGGACTTGGGCATGGCGTCCAATGCCCTGTCACCGTCAGTCATCGTCGCTTTGCGCCTGAAGATCAGCGATACGCCCGTCGGCTGTCGTCCGGACGCTTATCACGATTGGCTGGCAACAGACGCAGCAGTCTTCGATGTAGCGCTGATCGCCGGCCGTGCAGTCTACCAGTAAGGTGATCGTCTCACCGCAGTAGGGACAGGCGATGTCGGCTTCCTCAAGCATGGGGTACAGCAAGCATTCGTGTCACCAGCCCGCGTAAGGGCGCGATAGCGAGGCGTATTGCACGGCATGTTTCTCCCCTTTCGGCAAGGCGCGCAGCTTTGGAAGCCAACGCTTCCTTTAAAACATTCTCTATCCCGATGGGAGCGCCGACTTGCACTCGCCTGCCCCGAATTGCCGAGCGCAACTCGGCGATCCCAAACATTCGGCGCATTACGGCCTGTTCGGCCTAATGCGCCCTACCGCAGCTGCAAATACGCGGGCTCAGCAATTCCAGGGGAGGCCGAACCGATCGCCTTTAGATCAACACAGATCCAGGGCAAAACGCTTGAGATCCTCCAATGCCACCACCTCCAGCGCCGCCTCGTGCGTGGCCGTCAATACCACGCGTGGCGCGCTGCCCGCCTCAAACGCCTCCTGCCAGCGCGCCGCGCAGAGACACCAGCGATCATTGGGCCTGAGCCCGGGAAAACCGGCTTCGGGCAGCGGGGTGGTCAGGTCGTTGCCACGGGCGCGCGAGAACGCAAGAAAATCCTCCGTGACCTGCACGCAAACCGCATGCACGCCGAGATCCTCAGGCCCTACCCGGCAACTGCCATCGCGATAAAACCCAGTCACGGGATCAAAGCAGCAGGGCTCGAGCTCGCTGCCCAATACGTTGTGATGATTTGTCATGAGTCGCTTCGTCCTTTATGAAAACAGTGCGCTATCAAGTGTAGTCGCAGCGCCCACAAAGTCGAGGGCACCGGCACAGCGCGCGCTTCGGCGCGGGTACTGATGCGGGATTTTACTACATCGAAAAGCTC
>JAKDMK010000002.1 GCA_030452365.1 Nitrococcus sp. | reverse complement strand
CCGTCCTCCAGGCGGGGCAGGGCATCGACGTTCGCCCGCACCCGCACATCGGCCTCGCGACGGTGACCTATCTCTTCGAAGGCGAGCTGCTCCACCGCGACAGCCTCGGCAGCGTCCAGCTTATTCTGCCTGGCGCGGTGAACTGGATGACCGCCGGCCGCGGCATCGTTCACTCCGAGCGCACCTCCGAGACGACGCGGGCCGCGGCGTCCAGAATCGATGGCATTCAGTCCTGGGTCGCGCTTCCGGACGGCCACGAGGAGATCGAGCCGTCCTTTGTCCATCACGACCGCGACACGCTGCCGGTCGTGGAAACCGATGGCGCGCGGATCCGTATTATTGCGGGCTCGCTCTATGGCAGGCGTGCACCGGTGGCAACGCTCTCCGAGCTCTTCTATGCGGACGCGGTGCTGCAGCACAAGGCCAGCATCGTACTGCCCGCGGAGCACGAGGAGCGCGCGCTGTATCTGGTCGGTGGCTGCATCGAGCTCGGCGGTGAGCGCTTCGAGGCGGGCCGGATGCTGCTGTTCGGCTCCGGCGCTGAGATCCCGCTGCGCGCCCGCGGCGCAAGCCGGCTGCTGCTGCTGGGCGGCGCGCCGCTCGGGAGCCCGCGCCACATCTGGTGGAACTTCGTATCGAGCTCCGAGGAGCGCATCGAGCAGGCCAAGGCGGACTGGCAGGCAGGCCGCTTCCCGCCGGTCCCCGGCGAGACGGAGTTCATCCCGCTGCCGCAGAGCTGATTTTAACGTCTCTGCACGGGAAACATGACAGCCCGCTGTGATGCAGGCGAAGTGACCCTGCACAATGGAGAGTTTTGACGCGCAGCGTGAATGCGCATAGAGTCTGTTGCACGACTAGAGCCCGACCGCACGAGTCCACCGGCCATGCAAAAAGCCTCCGGTAAGCCAAAGTACATGAAGAAGGCAGTGAATCTAAGCCTCAGCGCCGACTTGCTCAGGGAGGCACGGGCGCTGGACATCAATCTGTCCCAACTCCTAGAAGAGCGTCTCATAGAGACAGTCCGTGAGGCCAAGGAGAAGGCTTGGCGCGAAGACAATCGCCAAGCGATCGAGGAATACAACGCGCTTGTCGCTGAGCGAGGCAGCTTCGGCGACCGTCATCGCCGTTTCTGATGCGCCAGTTCGATGTTCTGCGCAACGCCGATCCGCAGGCGTGCTCGTGGGCGCCGTACATCCTCGTGCTTCAGGCGGATCTACTCGATGAGCTCCAGACGGTCGTCGTCGCTCCCCTTGTTCTTACGGTCAATTTCTCGCGGCCAACGAGAATTCTTAACCCTGTATTCGATGTCGGCGGCGTGTCCCTGGTCTTGTCGGTGGCGGAGCTTGCCGGCATTTCCCGGCATGTGCTGGGCGAGCGCGTCGCCTCGCTGGCCAGCGAACGTGAAGCTATCGTCGCCGCGATCGATCTTCTGTTCACCGGCATCTAGCGCCAGGGCCTCCCCCGCCGTCTACCGGTGGCTGATCTAGGCACGGGCGAGAGTCAGATCGCCAATCGGGATAGACTGCGCGGTGGCCTCGATCTTCCCCCGGCGGGCGCGCCCCTGCGGCTTGTTTGAATCGCTGTCTCGTGGCACCTAGAATCCATTTAGTTCCCTAATTTGCCACCATAGAGCCCATGCAATACAAGAACTATTACCAAACGCTCGGCGTGAAACGCGAGGCCTCGGCCGACGAGATCAAGCGCGCTTATCGCAAGCTTGCCCGTAAATACCACCCGGACGTGAGCAAGGAAGGCAACGCGGAAGACAAGTTCAAGGAGGTAAGCGAAGCTTATGAGGCGCTTCGGGACCCGGAAAAACGCGCCGCCTACGACCAGATCGGTGCGGATGGCGCGTCGCCGGAGGACGGCTTCAGGGCGCAGCCCGATGAGGGTTTCGACATCCATGGCGGTGGGTATACCGGCGCCGATGCCAGCGATTTCAGCGATTTCTTCCGCTCGGTTTTCGGCCCAGACTTCGCTGCTCGCCAGTACGGTGGGGGTGGCGGCGAGCCCCGGGGTGGCCTGCGCGGTCAGGATCATATTGCGCGCGTTGAGATCGATCTCGAGGACGCCTTCAGCGGCGGCATACGGACCGTGACCCTGAGAGCCCCGGAGGTCGTTGCCGATGGCCGGGTCGTCAACCGCGAGCGCGCGCTCAAGGTAACCATCCCCAAAGGCGTGCGCGCGGGCCAGCAGCTACGCCTGGTTGGCCAGGGAACGCCAGGTGTGGGTACGGGCGAGGCCGGGGATCTGTATCTCGAAATAGCGTACAAACCGCATCGCATATTTCGGGTTAAGGGCAGCGACCTTATTCTTGATTTGCCGGTCGCGCCTTGGGAGGCGGCACTCGGCGCGACGGTGCAGACACCGACACCGGCGGGTCCGGTGGACCTGCGCATCCCGGGCGGTTCCAACAGCGGTCGCCGGCTGCGCCTTAAAGGGCGCGGGATGCCTGGCAAGCGTCCGGGCGATCTTTATGCGGTGCTGCGCATCACGCTGCCACCGGCGGATGATGACGCCGCCCGCGAACTGTATGCACAGATGGCCGAGCGCATGGCCTTCAACCCGCGCGCTTCTCTGGGAGTATAGCCATGGTATCCGAGAGCGAAGAAACTCCTGTTTGTCAATTGGTTGATGAGCTACATACGATTACGCTCGGGCAGTTGTGCCGCTCCTGCGGCGTACACGCCGAGTGGGTCACCTTGCTGGTCGAACACGGGGTAATCGAGCCCGAGGATGGCAGCCGCGTCGGACCGTGGCAGTTTCGCACCACCCATTTGCGGCGCGTGCACACGGCTTTGCACTTGCAGCGCGATCTGGACCTCAACATACCCGGCGTTGCGTTGGCGCTGGATCTCATGGACCAGATCGAAGATCTGCGCTACCGTCTGGAGGCGCTCGACGAAAGCTGAGTCCCGAGTGGATTCGGGACTGAATGACAAAGAAAGCGAGTCGCGGTCCGATAACCGAGCTGGATTAAGCGTGTGCTGGGCGTCGATGACGATTTTCGGCAACAAGTAGTCGCGCGAACCTGCCGAGGAGCAAAAAGAGGACGGCATCCGTAGCCTGATGGCGCGGGCAGCAATCGAATCGATCAACAAAGCCCAGAATGCCATCCTGCAACATGCCAAACCCACCGATGCCCAGATCTACGCGGACGCCGCCAGTCGGGTGATCGCGCTCTATCAGCACCGCGTGCATTCGGAGGTTCCCGATGCTAACGATGCCCTCGAGTTGCGCAAGGCTGACGCCGCCGAGCGCAGCCTGCGTCTGGCCGCCCTTGCGGGCGAGCGCAGGGAAATTCTCAAGCAGACACAACGTCGCCGGATCAGCGACGAAACCGCACGCAAATTGAGGCACGAGATTGATTTGCTCGAGTCTCGCTATCGGTAAGCGGTACGATCGAGATTGCGCTACTCTGCACCTTTTTGGGCGCATGTCGGAATCTCAGGGGCTGGATCAACATAACTGCGGCAAGCCAGTCCAGAGCCGGAACGGCATATGTTCGTTGCGGCGTATCAACTCGCTCCTGCCGATCCGGATCGGCACGAGCGACCACGGCGCGAAGGTCGTCCTTTGTCTGGCGGCGTCGTTAACGCCAGGGTGGAGCGTCGCTCAATCCTCTGACAACGAAGCAACGCAGCTGGAACCCATGGTGGTGACGGCCACACGCCAACCGGCGGATGCCCTGCTGGTACCCGCGGCTGTGGACGTGATCAGTTCGCAAGCAATCCATCGGGCCAAACCGGGGATCAGCCTGGCGGAAACCTTAAAGCGCGTACCCGGCGTGCTCGCAAGGGACCGGCATAACTTCGCGCAAGGTTTGCAGATTTCCATCCGCGGTTTCGGCGCTCGCGCCGCCTTCGGCATCCGCGGCATCCGGATTTATACCGACGGCATCCCTGCCACCATGCCCGGCGGACAGGGGCAAGTATCCCATATCATGATCGAGTCCGCCGATCGCATTGAAGTATTGCGTGGGCCTTTCTCGGCGTTATACGGCAATTCTTCCGGCGGGGTCATTGCGATCTTCTCTGGCGACGCGCCGCCCAACCCCCGGCTGGAAGCAGGTTTTGTCGCCGGCAAATTCGGGCTGCGGCGCTCTTCTTTGTCCTTCCATACCCCTTGGGGCAAGCACGGCGAGAATGGTTTGCTGCTGGATGGCGTCAACCTGGAAATTGACGGCTATCGTCAGCACAGCGCCGCCAAGCGCCGCACCGGACAAGCACTGCTCAAGGGCCAGTTCGCCGACGACGGGCGTTACTCCTTGTTACTGAGCGTTCACGAACTGGACGCCCTGGACCCGTCTGGGCTCACCGCCGAACAACTTAAAGTCAATTGGCGAGCTGCCAGCCGCAATGCGCTGTTGTTCGATGCCCGCACGTCGGTGCAGCAAAGCCAGATCGGTGTGCATGTCGAACAGAATCTATCTGACAGTCACTATTACTCGCTCATGGCGTACGCCGGCAACCGGGACATCACCCAGATACTGAGTATCCCAAAGGCGCCGCAGGTCGAGAATCCGCTGCACAACGGCGGGGCCATTGACGTGAAGCGGGATTACTACGGCTTGGATGCGCGCTGGCGTTGGTCGACGGAGCTGGCAGGCGGAGCGTTTTCTTTAACCACCGGTGTGCTCTACCAAGTCTCAGACGAGCATCGCTTGGGGCTGGAGAATTTCATCGGCGACCGACTGGGCGTGATGGGTAGACTGCGCCGGGACGAACAGGACAAGGTCACCGGACGCGCCGTTTACGCCCAGGCCGGCTGGCAACCGGCGGATCGGTGGCGCGTGCACCTGGGGGCGCGCTACAGCAATGTAAGGTTTCAGTCGCAGGATCGCTTCATCACCGCCATCAATCCCGACGACAGTGGTGCCGTGGACTATTCCTACACCGCGCCGGTGGCGGGAGTGTTGTTCCGCGTCACACCGCAGATCAGCCTGTACGCCAACGCCGGGACTGGCTTTGAAACCCCGACTTTTTCCGAACTGGCCTACCGCAGCGACAACCAGGGCGGTTTGAACGATGAACTGGAACCTGCCATCAGCCGCAATGTGGAAGTGGGCCTGCGCGCGCGCCACCCCGGATTAGAATATTCCGCGACCGCATTTTACAGCCGCACAGAAGGCGAAATCATCGTGGTTGCCAACCAAGGCGGGCGCAGCATTTACGATAACGCGGGTAAAACCCAACGCCGCGGTATGGAGCTGGCGCTTTCAGCCATGCTCGCCCCGCGCTGGCGCTTTGCCGCCAACTACACGTTCCTGGATGCTCGTTACATAAGCGATTTCAGCGTTTGCGATACCCCGCCCTGCGCCGAACAGGATGTGGTCATCCAAGCCGGGCGGCGAATTCCCGGCATTGCAAGGCATGTGGCCTGGAGCGAGTTACGCTTTAGCCCATTCGTTGATACGGACCTTATGCTGCAAGCCCGCTACGTGGGCAAGGTATTCGTCAACAACACCAACAGCGAAGCCGCGCACGCGTACACCCGCGTGGATCTGGCCGCCGAACAGCGCTTGAACTTTTTCGGATTGCAATGGCGGGCCGTCGCACGCATCAACAATCTGTTCGACGAAGACATCATCGGCTCAGTAAGAGTCAACGCCTTCGGCGGGCGCTATTATGAACCGGCGCCGGGACGGAACTGGATGGTGGGGCTTTGGGTGAGTAAGTCCTTTGACTGAACGCGGCGTGTCTTGCAATCGAGTGCACGCAGAAGTGGTCCCCACCCTTTGAACCACTCGGCAGCAAAAATAGGCTGTAATCGGGTTCGAGTTGGTTGGTACGGTTGGGCGGGGATGGGTCGTCGGCTATTTTTTCGCGCGCCAGACTCTTTCGAACGGAAGCCACCATGCGCGCGGGGCGATCAGCTGATGAATCGCATTCGGGCCCCACGTGCCCGGATCGTATCCACGCACAGGTGCGAGACCCCGGCGATCCGAGTGGTTGGGCGTCAAGGCCGTGGTACAGCTACAGCCGCGGCGTCGCCTCCTCGCTGGCCCGTATTTAGGCTGCTATTACCTTGCACTTCGGGACAGCTTCGGGGGTTCTGGGCCATTTGGGCAGCGGTCCGTGCCGGCCGCTGCGCTTGCATGCGCAGCCGTTGCACCGCGGGTGCGGTGTTCGCATGAGAGTGTGCTCAGCCGCGGCCTAGGGCGTTGACCAAGCAGGTGACCAACGGCTTCAGGAAATAACGTTCGCTGGGCATGACGTACGTTGTAACGCCGTGGCGGGTTAGCGTCTGCGCCACCAGCGGGCCGACCGCGGCCACGGTGATGCGCGCCAGCGCCGCTTGCAGGGCTTGCTCCTGCCCGCGCCGCGGGCTTCCAGCATGGACGTGAAAAGGTCGAGTTGGCGCGACTCCGGCACCGCGGGGGTTGGTTTCCAAGCGTGGCGCGGTGGCGATGGACGAGGCGCTTGTCCTAACCGCCTTTCGACACATTGCCGTGAACCCGGTCAAAGCCAAATCGGTCGGGGACGCGGCGGATTGGTCTTGGTCGAGCACCCTGGCTCACTTGGCGGGGCATGACGACGTACTGGTCACTGTCCAACCGTTGTTGACGCGCGTTGATGATGTCGCGTAATTCTTATCAGATGAGGTTGATCCGGTATACAAATGCAAAATAGGGTAAATAATAAGCTGCCACCGTAATTTCGTTTAGCTTGGTAGTAGTAGTACGCCGGCAATGCGCAATGCTGGTAGAATGCCACCATGGCCGAACCGATGACAGCCGAAGATATCTTGCCTCTCGTGGCCGGTCTCGCACCGAAGGAGCGCGTCCGATTATTGCGACTCATGACCAAAGAGCCGAATGCTAATGACGCTGCGATCTACTCAGCAGTACCCCCAGGGAAAGATGAGTTCTCTAACGAAGACGAAGGGCTTGTCTGGGATACGGAAGATTGGGGAGACGTTGATTGAATCGAGGCGACACCCGGTGGTACAGGTTTCGTGCGCCGGATAAACGCCGCCCCGTGCACCTTGCCAGATGCAAGGTAGCCGGAAGTACAGCGTGCGCTTCTGATTTCCTGTGGCTTTGAGCGTGGGATTGCCGAGTCTAACGAATAACTTTACCGCGCAACGAGGTCCCCCTTTGGCCAGCCGTGTAAGACTTGATTGATATTTGCTTGTTGGCGCTCGTTCTTCGACTTGCGGCCACCCCCTCTGGCCCTTTGTCGCTCCTCATTGGTCTTCGCCCAGACTCATTTCATGTGGGAAAAGACTCAGTTGTGCCGGAGTCCATTCTACGTTGGTGCATAGCAGTCCCCAGAGTATGCAGCCGCGCGTGATCAAGCTGTCCTCGCCGATGATCACGGTTATCGAATAGGTTTTACCGCGTTTAGGGTCATAGGCCGCGCCGGCCAGTTTGGTATCGGATTTTCGCTCGAGAGTCATAATGAGTCGATCACCGACCTCTTCGCCTTCACTGGTATCCTTGATCCAGACGTTGGTTGCACATACCTTGTCACCGCAAGGTGCGATTCTTACAACTGCATTGCCATCCCCTCGCTTCCAGAGTCCATAGGGATTTGCCGCATTGGCAACGGCATAGGCGCACATTGCCGCAATAATCGTGGCGGCTATGATGCGACGGATCATGCTCGGCTCCGCGAACGGCCTCGATTAATCGCTGACTGGTGCCTGCGGACTCGTGATTCGCACGCGAACATCTACGGGCAGCAGGCCACATAATTGCTACGCAATTCGCGGTCTTTTGGATCTTTGCTTTAGGAATGCTGGGCGGAACCGAGACGGGGGATGCCGTGCATCAGATCGTTGCGGGCAGATTCTTCATGATCCGGAAACGTTACCGCGGCGTACACGGTGGTAGCAAGGTGAGTTGCTGGAGGCCCGGCCCATGAAAGCCTACGGGATCGCTTATATCGCGACCGCGCTCGTTTTTCTCTCCGTAGACACCATCTGGCTCACGGTAGCTGCGCAACGCCTATATCGGCCGCTTATGGAAAACATGTTGCTCGAACACTTCAATCTTCTCCCGGCGGTGCTGTTCTACCTCATCTACATTGCAGGTATCGTCGTGTTTGCCATATCGCCCGCTTTCAGCACAGGACGTTGGGTGACTGCAACCTGGCACGGCGCGCTTCTCGGTTTGCTGGCTTACGCGACGTACGATCTGACCAATCAGGCGACGTTACGAAACTGGCCAGTGGCTGTAACGATAGCGGACCTTTGCTGGGGAACGTTCCTGACCGCGTTCGCAGCGACAGCCGGCTATATGATCGCACGTACGTTGGTGACCACACCCGGGGCCGGAAGTGTCTAGCCATTGCGGCTCAATAATCCCGAGAGGACCAGGCCAACGAAGACAGTGAGCATGCCGGCGCTGATCGCGTTCAGATTGGCGAACGCCTCATACTCCGGCGCAGCATAAAGATGCACCGGCGCGCCGTAGCGTCCGTGAAGCCCAAGGTAGATCGCCAGCGCCAGTCCCGAGAGCGATAGACCGATCAGCCGTTCGGACGAGCGAAAGAACGCGGCGGCGATCAATGCGCAAGGGAAGAGGAAAATCTCGACGCCCGATGCCTGCCCGAACACCTTGGCACTCAGAATCGTATTAGCCATGCCGGTCAGCGGAAGCAACGCACGGCCAACCGTCGGCCAGTGGCGCGCAACGGCCGGCACAGCAAGGAATAGCGGCGTTGAAAGAAAGGTAAAGTATGTCGGCGCAATGTGCTCGCTGACGGCAAAACAGACGTAAAGCGGGTAGAACGGCTGGTTAGCGGCGACCACCAACGCGATCAGATTGCACGAGGCCACTAGCGGATCGTCATGCGCTGCATAAGCGACGATCTTCTTCCAGGCGGATCGAAGCCAGACCAAGGCCTCGATCCTCAGAGCGCCGGGCGCAGCCGATAGTGGCTGACACCCCATTCGTGGCCGCGGGCGTGGCCGAAGAGACCGGCGGTCGCCAAATAGAACAGGCGCCACCGACGGTGCCAAAGCGCTGCATCGACGCCGTAGATCGCCTTCAGAATAGGGTCGATCTGCGGCGTGTTGGCATCGAAGTTCGACAGCCAATCACGCGCAGTGCGCTGATAGTGCAAGCCGCTCCATCGCCAGTCCTGTTCGACTTTGAAACAATCCGGAAACTGCGCCATCAGCCTATGACTCGGCATAATGCCGCCCGTAAAGAAGTGCCGGGCGATCCAGTCGGCCTGGTCGATGTGATCGAAGCAGTACGGCTGGCTGTGGTGACTGAAGACATGGATGAACACGCGGCCATCCGGCGCCATCCAAGATCGGACCCGCTTAAGGAGCGGACGCCAGTTGGAAATATGCTCGAACATTTCGACGGAGACGATCCGATCGACCATTCCGGTCGACTCAAAGCTATTCATGTCGGCGGTGACCGCCGTCACGTTGCCCAGGCCGCGCTCTCTTGCCTCGGCCGTGATATGAAGTCGCTGCGGCGTAGAGTTCGAAACCGCCACGATCGTGGCATTCGGGTAACGCTCCGCCATAAATAGGGTTAGCGCGCCCCATCCGCAGCCGAGCTCGAGAATGCGCTGGCCGTCCGCAAGATCGGCGTGCTGGACCGTGTCTTCAAGCGCGAGCGCTTCGGCCTCGTCCAGCGTTTCATTGCCGTTTCGGTAGAGGCAGCAAGAGTATTTGCGACGCGGCCCGAGCGTTAGCGCGAAAAACCGCGGCGGCAGTTCGTAGTGCTGCAAGTTGGCTGCATGCGCGTGGGCAGCGATCGGATACCTCTCCATCGCGCACGCGAAATCGACCTCGCCATGGGCCGGCAGCACCGACAACCTTCGTCGTCTTAGGCCCGCCAGGAAGTCGATCCCGAGCTTCGTTATGGAGTCCGGCATGGGCGTCTGTTCGGCGAGATGAATTGCGGTCGCGATCAGACTCATCGCGAGCCCCCCGCCCCATTGTCGGATAGCGATTCCGTGGGCGGGCCTGGCCAGAAGGTATTTACGCGCTGCTGGTAGTCGCGAAACCGATCGCCACGCGAGCGCAGCATATGCGCCTCGAGCGGTGGGATACCGGAGACGTGGACGAGGAGCCAATACATGAGGAGGGGGCCCGCCAGCGCGAACCAACCCCAGAGATAGGAACCGCCAAGATCGATTGCGATTGCCGCATAGGCCACCCAACCAAGCCACTCGAAGAAATAGTTCGGGTGGCGTGAAAAGCGCCACAGCCCGGCAGCGTAAACTTTGCCCTTGTTATCGGGGTCGGCGCCGAAGCGCGAAAGCTGCCGGTCTGCCAGGGTTGCACCGATGACGGCGACGGAGAAGATGACCAGGCCAAGCAGATCGCCGAGTCCCAGCCCTGGCGCCGGTCGGCGCGCGGCGCTCATAATGGACAGGATAAGTAGTAGCGCCGCCGCCGCCTGGATCTGCAGAAACCAAAACAGCCGGCGTCTGAAATCCTCGCCCCATTGCAGCCGCAACCAGCGGTAACGTGGATCCTCGCCGTCCCGAATTGTTCGGGCAGCGATATGCAGACCAAGCCGCAAGGACCAGACTGCGACCAGCGCTGCGACCAGCCATTGACGCGTGCTGATGTCATGGCTCTGACCGACTGGGGCGAGCGAGGCAGCAATCCCGCCGGCTCCAACGGCAAACGTCCAGATGGCGTCTACCCACCCCGAGCGTCCGGCTCGAAAGACGACAAGCCAGACAAAGGCCATGATCGTGGATAAGGCAACCACAAGAAGGATGATCAACGCCATCAGCGTCATCCGGTATCTCCCGACAATTACTGAGCGGCGTCTTCGAGAAAGCCCGCAAACCTCAGCGAAGGATAAGTCCGGTGGTCGGCAATGGAATTCAAGAGGCCGGGCTTCGCCACTGCTGCGCCGACAAAGAGATAATGGCTCCTCAGCAGGACGGTGGCGGACAGGATTGTCACGGACGACACGCGTTCACGCTTTCCCGCGCGGTGCTGTCTGTATCGCGCATCGGCTAACCCGCTCAGAAGCCCACCACCGGCCACAGCAACCGACCGAGCAGCCCGTGAAGCCGAGTGTCGCCCTCCAGCGCGGCAAGGCAAACACATTCCGATTGCGTATCGACGACGGGCTGATGTTCGACATTGACGTCCGCTTCGTCGAGATCGCCCGGACCGTATTGGCCACGGTCGTCATGCAGAGACCCGGATAGAATCTGCATGTATTCCATGCCCGTGTGTCCGTGCGCTGGCAACCGCAAGCCGGCTCTCGCCTTAAGCAGCATGACTTTGGCATCAGGACTTTCCGGAATCGTAACCTTGCTCCATCTGAAACCCGGCCCTAGCCAGCGCCATCGCCCAACCCTGCAGTGCCGCAAGACGGCCGGTAGCGGAATACCGACAGCGGCGTGGCGTTCGGCGATGATCGGTCCTTCCGTTGACGAGGCAGTAGTCTCATCGAGTCGCTTGAGCGTGCGCGCAAATGCGTCCGTCGCCAAACGCGTGGGTGGCATGTCGTCGAGGACCATGCCGCCGATCGACTCAAAGTCAACGACCCGTAACCGGCAGAGCTCGCACTGCTCGAGGTGCGCGGCGATCACGACCGCCGGTCCCGCGCTCAACGTCCCTGCCGCAAAGTGCAGCAGCGTCTCATTGCTCGGGTGATGATTGACCGTCATGTATCACCGTCCAGCAGGGCTCGCAATCGGCTCAATGCGAGCCTGATCCGCGATTTGGCGGTTCCCAACGGAATTCCAAGCTCGCGCGCGATGTCGCGGTGCGGTCTCTCCGCGAAGAATGAGAGGCGAACGATCGCAGCCTGTTCGCTCGGCAGGGCGTCGAGTGCGGTGCGTACCCGCTGCTCGCGCTCAGCCGCAATGGCAATGTTCTCGGTCAGGGACGGTGCCTCTGTTTCCTCGCTTCGATCGAACCAACCGTCAGCCACTTGCCCATGCTCGCGCCGCATGCGGTCGATGCGCTGATTGCGGGCGATTGTGAAGACCCAGGTCGACACGCCAGCACGCTGCGGATTGAAGTACGAGGCCTTTCGCCACATAGCCAGCATGGTCTCCTGCGTCACCTCTTCGGCGATGATGTCCGGCAGGCCCGAACGCGCGAGGAACGCCGTCACGCGCGGCGCGAAATAGGCGAATAGCTCGCCAAACGCGCTACGGTCGCGCTCCGCCGCAACAGCCCGCAATAAGCGGACGAGCTCGTCCGCTGATGGCGAAGCCTCGCTGTGCCTCACTGGCCTCAAGGGACCGATCCTCGCAGTCGACGGGTCACCGCGTGTGCGCTCTTCTCCGCAATTGGGCTCTGCAACAGTCATCGCTCCTTTCTACGCTCAGGCGCGGCGGTTGGATCATTTCGCTCTTAGTGATCCAGAAATCCAGGTGTCGCGTATAAAACTCATCAGTTGAGCTGCGAAGGTAAGTCCTTCGGTGCGGACTTGCGAGGCCGGAGGCTGGATGAGGAGAGACAGCAGCAGTGTGAGCACAGGCGGGATACTAGACATCGCGGTCATCGGCAGCGGCATCTCCGGCCTATCGTGTGCCTGGCTTTTGTCCACACGCCATCGTGTGACGCTATTCGAGGCCGAGCATCGTCTGGGGGGCCACAGCCACACAGTGACAGCCCTCGACGTGGCGGTCGATACCGGGTTCATCGTTTACAACGACGCAACCTATCCGAACTTCGCTGCATTGCTTCGCCATCTCGGAGTGATCACGAAGCCCTCCGAGATGTCGTTTGCGGTCTCGCTCGATGACGGTCGGCTCGAATATTCCGGATCCGGATGCTCAGGGCTGTTCGCACAGGGTCGTAATGTGATTAGTCCGCGCTTCTGGCGGATGCTGCGCGATATCGTGCGTTTCTATCGCGAGGCGCCGCTCGACGCGCCGCGGCTGGGGACCACAACGCTGGACAATTACCTCGATACTGCGGGCTACAGCGCGGCATTCCGCAATGATCATCTCTATCCGATGGCGGCCGCGATCTGGTCGACACCCGCGGCCGAGATCGGGAGTTATCCGGCCGCGGGGTTCATTCGCTTCTGCCAAACCCATGGCCTTCTCAAGCTGTCCGGGCGCCCAATTTGGCGCACCGTCGATGGCGGCAGCCGCGCCTATGTGCAGCGCATGGCCGAAGCCATCCCTCGAATTCTCTCCGGCCAACCCATTGAAGCGATACGGCGCCACTCCAATGGCGTCGAGGTCTCGAGCCAAGCCGGCGGCTGTCCGCGCCATTTCGATCACGTCGTGATCGCAACCCATGCCGATCAGGCGTTACGTATGCTCGCCGATGCGAGCGCGGATGAACGGCGGGTGCTTGGAGCTTTCCGCTATGTCGACAACGACGCCGTGCTTCACTCGGACCCAAACCTGATGCCAAGCCGGCGCAAGGTGTGGTCAAGCTGGAACTACCTGTCCTGCGGCGCCGGCGACGGTAAGCAACTGGCGGTGACCTACTGGATGAACCGATTGCAGGGGATTGACGAGGCGACGCCGCTTTACGTCACGCTCAACCCGCATCGGCACATTCGTGACGGGAGGATTGTCAGGCGTTTGCGCTATCGGCATCCCAGCTTCAATACCTCCGCGATGGCCGCGCAGGAGGAGCTTTGGTCGCTGCAAGGCATGGGCAATACTTGGTTCTGCGGGTCCTATTTCGGTGCCGGCTTCCATGAGGACGGCCTGCAGGCCGGCCTGGCGGTCGCTGAGGCCCTCGGCGACACCCGGCGGCCATGGACCGTCGCGGACGAATCCGGCCGCATTCACGTCCATGAACTTGCCACGACAGCAGCCGATACGGAGGCTGCCTGATGAGAGCAGGCCATGCCGCCCTGTATGTCGGCAGGATCATGCATCGCCGTTTGCGACCGCGACAGCACAAGCTTCGCTACAGGATCTTCTATCTGTTGCTCGATCTCGACCAGGTCGATAACCTGGCGAGAACTCTTAGGCTTTTCTCGCACAACGGCTTCAACATCTTCAGCTTCCATGACCGGGATCACGGTGACGGCTCAGCAACCTCCTTGCGTGAGCAGGTGGAGCGTCATCTGCGCGATGCGGATGTCGAGGTTGGCGGACCAATCCGGCTTCTCACCATGCCGCGGATTCTCGGATACGTGTTCAATCCGCTCAGCATCTATTTCTGTCATCGAACGAACGGATCGCTCACCGCGATCCTCTACGAGGTCAACAACACGTTCGGTCAACGCCACACTTACCTCATTCCCGTCACGGAAGGTCGGCAAGCGACCATTCGTCAGGAAAGCCGCAAGTCGTTCCATGTCTCGCCATTCCTCGACACGGACATGGCGTACTCCTTCGCCATCCGACCGCCGAACAAACGCCTCGCGGTTTCGATTGTCGGCCACGATGCCAAGGGGCCATTGATCCTCGCCGCTCTGAGCGCCGAGCGGCAGACGCTGACCGATGCGGCACTTGCTCGTGTCTTCTACCGCTATCCACTGCTGACCGTAAAGGTGATTGTCGGCATTCACTGGGAGGCCATGCTGCTTTGGCTCAAGGGCGTTCGCCCGCGACGCCGGCCACCGCCGCCCGAGCAGCCTCTTACGGTGGGTCGGCAATACCCGGCCCCCGCCGCTGTCTTTATGAAGGACGGTAAGCATGGTCCGCAACGGTAACAGCGGTAGGGCTCTCAGCCAGGTGGGTTGTGAGGCAGGTTTGGCGGAGCAGTTTTTGCGCAACCTAGTTTCGACGCTAGGTTTCGGCCACATCACTGTCGTGATGCCGTCCGGCGAGAGTATCGAGCATTGCGCGAGTAAGCCCGGCCCCGGCGCGACGCTGGTGCTCCATCGCTGGCGCGCTATCTGGCGGCTTATCACCCGTGGCGATCTCGGCTTCGCCGAATCCTATGTCGACGACGATTGGTCCAGCCCCGATCTCGCCGGGCTGATCGAGCTTGCAGCGCAGAACATCGAGCTGATCGAGCAAAGAATCTCGGGTCTCTTCCCGGTTCGGATTCTGAACCGCCTGCGCCATCTCTCGAGAGCGAACACAAAGGCGGGCAGCCGGCAAAACATTGCGTTCCACTATGATCTCGGAAATGCCTTCTATCGCTGCTGGCTGGATGAAAGCATGTCTTATTCTTCGGCGCTTTATGAGCGGGTGGGCCAGACGCTCGAAGAGGCCCAGGAGGCCAAGCTGCGGCGGGTAATCAATCAGCTGCATCTGCGCGGAGGCGAGCGGATCCTCGAATTAGGCTGTGGATGGGGGGCTCTGGCTGCCCGAATGGCGCGCCGTGGAGCGCAAGTCACTGGAGTGACGGTCTCCTCCGAGCAACTTGTTTATGCGAGGGAGATGATAGCCCGCGAGGGCCTAGCCGATAAGGTCATGCTGGCGCTGAACGATTATCGTGATGTCGACGATGAATATGACCGGATCGTATCGATCGAAATGCTGGAGGCCGTGGGCGAAGCCTATTGGCCGGTCTATTTTCAAACCGTGCGCGATAGGCTAAAGCCCGGCGGCAAAGCCGTACTTCAGGTGATCACAATCGATGAGAAACGCTTCGAGAGCTACCGCTCTTCGACCGATTTCATCCAGCGCTACGTCTTTCCGGGCGGCATGCTGCCCGCGAAGACTTCGATCGTGCGAGAGGTGGAAGCCGCTCATCTAACGCTGACCGCAGTCGAGACCTTTGGCGAGAGCTATGCGCGAACCCTGGCCGAATGGCGGCGGCGGTTCCTGGCTTCATGGCCAAGAATCGAGGCCATGGGGTTCCCGGTGAGCTTCAGGCGGTTGTGGGAGTACTACCTCTGCTATTGCGAGGCCGCATTCAGCGCCGGCGCGATCGATGTCGGGCTTTATGTCTTATCGCGACAAGGCTCGGCGCATCTTGCGGGGTGAGAGTCCCCGTCGGGCAAGGGTTAGCCACCCACCCGTATCGAGTCTTGCACCTGTAGCGCAGTAACGGAGGGCGAACAAGGCATGTTAAGCGTAGACAAGAGAATCCTGTAGGCCGTAGCGCCTCAATTCGACGGTTCATGAGCACATCGGTTACGTGTTGGCTCATGTAAAGCCGGCAGAGCAACGGCTTGCCCTCGTGTTGGAGCTACTTAGCCGCCGAATGCATAGATTCCAACTTTACAAACCAAACCTCGACAATTGGAGGTGACATTGTGGCGAGGACCGAATCCACCATGCTCTCGCTGGGCACGCAAGCCCCCGACTTCTTGCTCGACGATACCGATGACAACATGGTCTCTCTCGAGGATTTCGAGAGCGACCAAGCGTTGCTGGTCATGTTCCTGTGCAACCATTGTCCCTATGTCAAACACATCCAGCACGGTCTGGTGGCCTTCGCCCGTGAATATCAGGCGAAGGGGCTGGGGATGGTCGCGATCAGCGCGAACGACGTCGATCAGTATCCGGATGACAGTCCGGAGCGTATGAAAGAGGAAAAAGAGCAGGCCGGCTATCCGTTCCCGTATCTCTACGACTATAGGCAAGACGCCGCCGAAACCTACTGTGCCGCGTGCACGCCCGATTTCTTCCTCTTTGATCAGGATCGCCGACTGGTCTACCGGGGACGATTCGATTCCAGCAGCCCGGACAAATCGGATCCGGTCACGGGCGAGGATCTGCGCGCTGCGGCGGATGCGCTGTTGGCCGGGACGGAGATTCCGCAAACGCAGCATCCCAGCATAGGCAGTAATATCAAATGGAGGCCGGGCCATGAGCCCGACTACTATCACGACGGCGGCTTGAAGAGCTGAGCCGGCAACGGGATGGTTTTCTTTAAGTACGCAGATGCCGGCACATTCAAGCATGGCGGCGCAGCTGCTCGAGCTCTTCCTGCGAAGGTAGCGCAGTTCCGTCGCGATCGGCCATGCACAAACAGCCGAGTAGCTCGCCGCCATGGCCGTGTCCTGGTCTAGCGACGTGGATCATAAACCTACGAATAGCCTCAAGACCCGGCCGCTCCCGGCCCACGGCCCGCCTCTCGGCCGCGCTCTGATCAAAAGCGTTCCTGACGACTTTGAGGTCACAGAGTTGCCCCGGACCCAACCGGACGGACAGGGCGAGCACCTGCTCGTCGAGATACGCAAACGCGGCCTTACCACCGCTGAGGCTGCGCGGCGACTCGCCGGCTGCCTCGGGGTATCACCCCGCGCTGTTGGCCACGCCGAGCGCAAAGACCGTAACGCCGTGACTACACAGTGGCTCGGCGTGCACCAGCCCGGTAGTAAGTCCATCGCGGCGCCAGCGACGATCGCTCCGGGGCTTGAGATCTTGAGTGCGTCCCGACATAGCCGCAAGCTCCAGGTCGGCGCCCTGATCGGCAACCGTTTCCGCATTCGACTGCGGGGGTTATATGTACCCCGCGCCGCGACGGATCGGCGGCTGCTGCGCATCGCTTATCACGGCGTGCCTAACTACTTCGGTAGCCAGCGTTTCGGCCACGGCGGGAGGAACGTGGGCAAGGCTCTCGCTTGGCACAATGGTGAATTGACGGTCCGTCGACGCTATGTCCAAGGCATGTTGTTGTCGGCGGTGCGCGCGCAGTGCTTCAATCAGGTGCTCCGCCGCCGGGTGGAGACCGGCACCTGGAACCGCGCTTTGGGAGGCGAGCTGATGATTCTCGACGGCCGCGGTGGCATTTTTGCTGCCGCTGACGAGACGCCGGCGCGGCTCGCCCAGCGCCTGGCTCAGCAGACGATCCACCCGACCGGGCCGTTGCCGGGCGTGGGCCGAGCGCTGGTAACCGACGAGGTTCAGACGCTAGAGCAAGCCGTGTTCGACGAGATGCCGGAGCTGCTGGCGTTGCTGGTCGGGTGCGGAGTCAAAGCTCAGCGTCGCGCGTTGCGCCTGCGGGTGGCTGAGCTCGCATGGTGGTGGCCTGCCGTGGACGAACTCGTGATTGGTTTTCGGCTGCCACCGGGTACCTACGCAACGACCGTCCTATCCGAGTGCTTTGAGCTCATCGAACAGCCTGGAGCGGACTGAGGCACGGGCTATATTAAGTTCGGGCAGCAGCAGATCTTTCATCGGCTCCTCAGCAGAATCTGTGGTGGATCCAACGTAGCTGCTAGCGGGAAGCCGATGGACTTAAGTCGCTGTCATAATAGTCGATGGCTGCTGGCCTTGATAGGCGCATCAAAGTTAGTTTGTCAGGGCAACAACCGCAATCGGTGGGGTAGGCGATATGGGAGAGAGCAATGAGTACTGGGTTTTGTCAGGCGATGATGCACCCTCCGGAGCCGTCTGGCGACAGATGGGAGCGGAGCATATGAACATCCCGGCCCCCCCATCCGCGTGGAAAAAGGTTTGGCGGCAGGAGCTGCATTGTTCTGCCGTCCATGAGGCCGGACATCTTGCGGTCGCGCGGCGGCGCGGCTATTGGGCGCGTGCACGGCTCTACTATCCCATGAATGGTGATCGACAGTTGTCGCATTGGACTGGCCAGACCATGCTCCAGTCCGATGTGTTGGCGAGTGACGCGGTAGCAATCGGATTGGCTGGTTTTATGTCGGAGATGCTCCATTTCAACGGTGTTAGCATAGCGGATTGCGCGAGTGCCTATGCACATGCAACCGATAACGATTTCACGTCGCTATCCAAATCCGACCGCGCTTACATAGCATCCGTTGGCGGTATAGACCCGTTCGCTCTACAGCGTGGGATTATTACCGAAGTCGCCGCAGAGGTGGCCAACTTGCGCGCCGAGATTCGTCGTGAGGCGGCGATATTGATCAAGGCGGCGCACACATTGCGCCTGGGATAGTGCCCGCCGCGAACGCGATCTACTTGCTCTCCGACGCCGAGAGCCCCAAGGACGAGGACATTACGAAAAATCCTAACGTAGGCCTTGCTTTCGCCGATACTGGCGACCAGAACTATGTATCGATCAGCGGCCGCGCTGTCGCCATTACTGGAGGAAACCTATGGATCAACCATTACCTAATAAAATCCAGATTGGCGTCAGCGGTTGCCTGCTGGGGCAGCAAGTACGCTACGATGGCGGACATAAGCGCTCCCGGTATTGTACTGAAGTGCTTTCACACTATTTCGACTTCCAACCGCTATGCCCGGAAATGGGCGCAGGTCTTGGCACACCACGTCAGGCAATGCATCTTGTGGAAACGGATAAAGGCATTCGCCTGCGCCCGACTCCAAAAGCGGACAAGGAGCAGGGTGATGACTACACCGACATGATGAATGGTTTTATTTGCAGTTGTCTAGGAGGACTCAGGCATTTGCGTGGCTTCATCCTGATGCCAAAATCGCCTAGTTGCGGCATGGAGCGCGTGCGCATCTATAATGAAAATCGCCAGGTTTTGCGGCACAATGGCTCGGGACTCTTTGCCAACGCGCTAATGCACCGTTTCCCTGTGTTGCCGGTTGAAGAGGCCGGGCGGTTGAATGATCAAAGATTGCGTGAGAACTTTATTGAGCGGGTATTCTTTTATGATGACTGGTGCCGAATTGTGGATGATAAGCTGACTCCGGCAGCATTGCTAGATTTTCACACTCGTCATAAATTCCAGCTTCTCGCGCATGATCAGGCAACCTACCGAGAGCTCGGCCCCATGCTTGCCAATCTGAAGGTGAATCCGCTGAAGCAGATTGCGGAAAATTATATTGGTAAGGCAATGCAGGCAATGTCTCGTATAGTGTCCCCCGGTGCCAACGTCAATGTCATGCAACATATAGCAGGTTATTTTCGTGATGAACTGGAAGCGCATGACCGAGCCATGATTGGCGAGCAGATAGATGCCTACCAGCGTGGTGACGTACCATTGGTCGTGCCGATGACGCTTGTACGTAACGCCCAGCGAAAAATCAGGCAACCTTACCTGGGAAGGCAGGACTATCTACACCCTTATCCGGATGCACTCGGGCTACGTAACGAGCTATAACACACGAGGTGCCCTTGCGGGCCTACGTGAGCCGCTTCCATTTCAAGGGCGAAGACCAGCAGAAGCACGTCAGCGAGCTCTGCGGCGGTGCGCGAATTCGCGTGCACCTGGCAAAGCTGCTGCAAAGCAGCGGCAACGTGCTGTTGCTCAGCGAGGCCGCCAACCACCTGGACGTGGAGAGACTGCGCGCTGGAGGAGACCCTACTCGCCTTTCCCGGCTGAGCCATGGTCATCTCCAATGACCGCTGGTTCTCTGCCGTGTCGCGGTCCATACAAGCGCTAAGCTCGGCAAGCATGTAACAGTCGAGATATCGAGTATTAGGCCTTGCGCATGTCAGACCATTCCCCGGTTCTTTTCTGGTTCCGGCGCGATCTGCGCCTGTCGGACCATCCCGGACTGTCGGCGTGTCGCGCCTCTGGTGCACCGGTTATCCCGGTATTCATTCTTGATCCGGAGACGGAAGTGTTGGGCGCCGCTGCAAAGTGGCGGCTTGAACTGTCCATCACAGATTTCCGCGACCGTTTGCAAGCGATTGGGAGCGAGCTGATCCTGCGACGCGGCCCTGCAAAGGAAATGCTGCTTGAACTAATAGAAGAAACCGGCGCCCGCGAAGTGCATTGGTCTCGTTATTATATGCCGGAAGCGATTGCACGCGATAAGGATGTGAAAGCCACGCTCAAGAATGCGGGGTTGCGCGCGGAAAGCCATCCCGGCCACACGATTATTGAACCTTGGATCCTTTCTCCGGCATCGAGCGATCACTTTCGGGTCTATTCTCCGTACTGGCGGGCATTCAAAGCGACTGAAATCACACCCGTCATACCAGGCATCAAAGACTTGCCCGCGCCCGAAATATGGCCCCGGTCAGATGATCTGACAGAATGGCGAATGGGTGCAGCCATGAACCGTGGGGCGGATGTGGTGGCGCGCCATGCCTGTGTTGGCGAGAAGGCCGCGTTCGAGCGGTTAGACGGCTTTCTCGACAAACCGTGGAGCGCCTACCAGGACGGGCGTGATCGTCTCGATCTGGGAGCAACATCGCATTTGTCCGAAAACCTCACCTATGGGGAAATATCCCCGCGAACCATTTGGCAGCGAGTGTGTGAGATCGGAAGTGGTAAGGAGAAGGGCCGCGAGATGTTTCTCAAGGAACTCGTCTGGCGCGAATTTTCCTATCACCTCATCTATCACACGCCCCATATCATGGAGCGTAATTGGCGCCCCGAATGGGATGCCTTTCCGTGGCGAGCGGATAACGAGCAGGCCGAATTGTGGCGCAAGGGACTGACCGGAGAGCCAATAATCGATGCGGCGATGCGCCAGATGTATGTGACCGGCACCATGCACAACAGGGCCCGAATGTTGGTGGCGAGCTATCTGACCAAACACCTCATGACCGACTGGAAGATCGGGATGGATTGGTTTGCGGAGTGCCTCATCGACTGGGATCCGGCCGCAAACGCGATGGGTTGGCAATGGGTCGCCGGTAGCGGTCCGGATGCGGCACCGTTTTTTCGGGTGTTCAATCCGGCAACGCAGGCGGAGAAATTCGATCCCGAGGCGGATTATCGAACACGCTACGTGGCGGAACTCGCAGGCAATAATCCGGGCGAAGAGGCTCTGGCCTATTTCGATGCCTGTCCGCGCAGTTGGGGGCTTGAGCCAACGCAGAATTACCCTCACGCTCCGCTGATCGAGCTAACGCAAGGGCGTAAGCGAGCGCTGGAGGCACATCAGCACATGGTCAAGAACAAAACCGAGACTTGAGCGCAGACGCAGGAAATGGCCAAGCGTTCAGGTGTTGTCGCACGCCTTCCTAACAATTCGGAGTTTTTTTATGCCCTTACTATCAGGCCAGAAGCCAATCATTGGATTGGTCTGTTGGCTGGTTGTTGTCTTTGTTGCTGAAGCCATCGGTGCCGTAGCGTCAGTACAGGCAGCTGCGTTCTACACCGAATTGGTCCGTCCTAATTGGGCGCCGCCGCCCTTACTATTTGGGCCGGTTTGGACCGTGCTGTATGCCTTGATGGGTATTGCAGCCTGGCTTGTTTGGTGCGCTGGCGGCTTCCGTTCGTTTCCATTCGCGCTGTCATTGTTCCTTGTTCAGCTTGCACTCAACGCGTTGTGGAGCTGGCTGTTCTTCATCTGGCATCTTGGCGCGTTGGCCTTCGCAGACATCGTTTTGCTCTGGGCGTTGATTGTGGCCACCGCTGTTGCATTCTGGCGTATTCGGCCGTTGGCAGGCGCATTATTCATTCCTTATCTGCTGTGGGTTAGCTTTGCGTCAGCGCTCAGTTATTCAGTGTGGCAACTCAATCCGCAGGCCTTAGGTTGATGTTGTTGTTGCCTAACTCGCAGGCTCCGGACAATTTAGGCCGCCACCGCTTCGCGGGCACGCGCCTGAACCTACTCATTATGCGGCTGACAAGGGGGCACGGGTGCGAGTCTGGGATATCTCACCCGGGTACTTGAATCGGCAGAGCCTGCTTGGGGAACACCGGGAGCTGCACGGGCTATACTCGATTCTTGTTCAGGGCAAAAAAGGCTATTCTCGCCATCCGGAGACGCAGCGCTGGGTGGGTTGCGAATCCGGCCTTGCTCGTCGCCACGCTGTTCTTGTCGCGGAGATGGGCATCCGTGGATATTCGCATCGGTCACCAATTGCAGAGACACGCTGTGTAATTCGATGGCCGGAAGTCTTCGTGACGCCGCCGCAGCTGCAATACGACCTTCTTAAGTCAAAGTATCAACACCGGCCTCCAGGCCGGATTCCGTTGGCGCAAAACGCGCAGCAGCTGTGGGCGCAACACAAGTACTCGGTAATGGCGCGCGACCCGGCAACGTGCCGTGCCATTGGGAGGCGCGTTGCGCAGATGCGACATTGTTCTGACTGCTCGGCTCTGGCGGAAGACTTAACCCTTATCCTGAGAGAAACACCAAAGAACGGTCGATTGGTCAACGTGCTTGAGCACATGTGGGGCCACGTTTCCGATGAGGCAACCGATGACGACCGTAAAACCGCTGAAATCTCCACAGCCGACTTGCTCTGTAAGACGGTGGAATTGGCAGCACGGCTACTCGAACCGTACCTTATGGCATCCACGGCCCTCAGCGACCTAGCCGTGTACATACATGCCGCATAACCATCGTTGGCGGGGAACGGCGTTACGCACCGCCGATGAGCCAAGGGGACAACGTGCATTGAGCGGAATCTCTACGCCCGCGCATCCACCCCGAAGATGGATTCACCACGCGTGGTTGAGACAGCGTCGCACCACGGCACGCTCGTCTCCGCACGTCTCCGTTCAGGGATGCTTGTCGTGATTACCGATTTGCTCATATTCCTGCACCTCATTCTGCAGATCGGCTTTCTCGCGCGCTCATTGCTGCGCCCGCATCGCGATCCCGCCTCAAGGCTCGCGTGGGTAGTGGTGATTCTCGCGCTGCCGCTAGCCGGGATGATTGCGTATCTCCTGTTCGGTGAGACCAGCGTCGGCCGCCGCCGCATTGCAAAGATCCACGCTGCCCGCGCCGCAATGCCGATTCCTTCCGCGTCCGCGATCCATGCCACCGCGGCCGAGCCGATGATCCCCGCCGAATACGCACCATTGTTCCGCGTGGGTCAATCGATCAACGGTCACCCTCCAACCGCAGGTAACAGCGCCACGCTGATGGCCGATTCAGACGCCGCTATCGCCTCTATGGTCGCCGACATCGACGCCGCACAAGAGCATGTGCACGTGTTGTTCTATATCTGGCTTGCCGATCACAACGGTTTGCGAGTGGTAGAGGCGCTCAAGCGCGCGGCCGCCCGGGGCGTTACTTGCCGGGTCAAGGCCGACGAGATCGGGTCGCGTGCATTGATCCGCTCGCGGCACTGGCAGGCCATGTGCGAAGCAGGTGTCAAGCTGGCGCGTGCTATGCCACTCAACCCGCTGCGCGCGCGCATGGATATGCGCAACCACCGTAAGATCGTGGTGATCGACAACCGCATCACCTATTGCGGCAGCCAGAACTGCGCCGACCCGGCCTTCGAGATCAAGGCGAAATACGCGCCCTGGGTTGACATCATGCTGCGCTTCGAGGGGCCGGTCGTGTTGCAGAATCAGCGCCTGTTCGCCATCGACTGGATGACCACGATGGGCGAAAATCTTGCCGAGCTGTTCGACGTTCCCATTCCTCCTGCGGCAACGCCCGGTTTTGTCGCTCAGGTCATCGGCACCAGTGCGGCCGTGCGCAATTCGGCGATGCCGGAGATGTTCATTGCGATGATGGGCTCGGCACGACACGAGCTTGTCATCACAACGCCGTATTACGTCCCGGACGATTCGATCCAGACGGCGTTATGCGGCGCGGCACGACGCGGCGTCGATGTGACGGTCGTGTTTCCCGCACGCAACGACTCGTGGATAGTCGCCGCAGCGAGTCACAGCTACTATCACGACCTGCTCGCGGCGGGCGTGCGCGTCTACGAATACCTCGGTGGCCTGCTGCATGCCAAGACGCTGACCGTCGATGGTGCGATCGCATTGATCGGGTCTGCGAACCTCGATCGTCGCAGCTTTGACCTCAATGCGGAAAACAACATCCTGCTCTGCGACACCGAAACCACGTCCGCTATCCGCGAGCGCCAGCAGACGTATCTCGAAAGTGCTCGCGCAATCTCCATGGATGAAGTCTCCGCCTGGCCCTGGCCGCGACAGCTGTGGAACAACGCTGTGGCAATGTCGGGGCCGCTGCTGTAGGCGGCGATGGCAGGGTCACGCGTCAATGCAGCGCGGGCCCGCGGAGTATATCGGCCTGCTGGCCGGACTCTCGCTGATCTCGACCGGAGTCTGGCGAATCGTTCTGGGGCGACGCACCACGGCGTAATCCCTGTGGCTCGGGCGCGAAGGCGGCCGTTCGCGGCGAGACGGAGTTCATCCCGCTGCCGAAGAGCCGAATTTGGCGTCTCTGCGCCGGAAACATGACATCCCTTTGTGAAATTACCGTGCTGCCGCGGTTCATCGTCGCGGAAGCATTGCGCCGCGGCAAGCTGGTAGCGCTGCTGCCGAACGAATTACCGTTGCCGGACCCCATCTACGCGGTCTTTCCGGCGACCCGGCATGTATCCAGGAAGGTCCGTCTGGCCATCGATCATCTGGTGACGGCCTGCGCCGAGCCCCCGCCGTGGGAGCGGGATCTGCCGGATTTCCCGCCGTAGATGCTGTGGTAAGCGATGCTCTTGGAGCGTTTCTCTGCCGGAAACGCCGCGTTCGCTTGCTGGGCACTAGCCGTTAGCGGGCGCGCGGCCTATGGTTTTCTAATCACAACCAATTTGCGGAGGTCGCGATGAACGCTGCCACGGACAAGGTTCGGGAGGGCACCCGGCTGGTGACAGCCCATCGACAGCGCGAAGGGGGCAGGTTTCATGGTCCGGCGCCCCTTGCCGAGCCACGGGTTAAACGAGCCGGTCGCCCGCTATGGACCTTTCGTCATGAACACTGAGGAAGAGGGGG
>JAKDMK010000511.1 GCA_030452365.1 Nitrococcus sp. | reverse complement strand
GCGACGGACATTGCGCTGAGCATCGATGCCGTCGAGATTTTACTGACACGCCGCATCGACACCTTTGTGATCATCGCCAGCGACAGTGATTTCGCGCCACTTGCCCGTCGCATCAACGAGGAAGGCAAGGATGTCTTTGGCTACGGGAACCGATCGACTCCAGACGCCTTCCGGCGAGCTTGCACAGAGTTTCAGGAGTTCAGCCTCCTTGCCCTGCAGTCGAGCCTCTCTACCCCGACAGACAAGCTCGGGAGTCGCTTGCCGGCCGACGCCGAAGCACTGTTACTTGCGGCGCTGACTGAGCTCGGTTGGGCCGAGTGCCCGATCTCGTTACCGGATCTGGGACAGCACCTGGCACAACAGCATCCCGGATTTAACAGCCGTATCTATAGCTGCCGTAACCTCACCGAGCTCTTACTCAGCCTACCGTCTGTAGAACTGGCTGAGATTGATGGACAGCGCCGTGTTCGACCCGCACGCGCAAAAATCAGGACTGGCTGACTTCCCGCATAGGGACCCCTGGACAAGGGATCAGCGCCGATGACTGAAGTCCTAGAAAATGCCCGGCGCCGTGATGGGGATCGATTGGGTGTTCACCAGACCGGACATTCCTATCCTCCACTTCGGCGCAGGCCCTTGATCGGAGGCTTGGGGCACTCCATGACAGGGTTCGAGCGGAGCGCGAGGGTTGACAGGGTTTACATTTCGGGTTGACAGCACCCTAAAATGTAAACCTCAGACGCCGAAAACAGCTCCAAAATACCTATTTCTGGGTTGACAGTGTTAACCCCGCGGGTTGCCGAAAAGCCCGGTTTTGCTGTGGTCCGGTTGACGAGGGTTGCACTTAGTTGACAGAAATCGCGAAAAAACGAATTTTCGTGTCTGCCGGTCTGTCCGCTCGCGTCAGCATAGCATTGTTCAGATGCTGGCAGGGCTCAAAGGCCCGGCGTCTGTCAAGCAGCAGACCTCGTATGCGAAGCCAAGGGTTGGAACTCGGCAGAGGTGCGGCTACCCGAACTAAATAGCGATTTCACGCTCAACAACGCCTGGCCGCGGAGTCGCGACGCAGATTGTCTACGCTACCCCCGAGGAAGAACGTCGCAATTCCTCGAGAGAAAAGCCGTGGTTCCCCGCAACCGGAAACCCGCCGATTAGCGGAGGCTGCCGTCAGCTTATTCGCTCGTTGAAACTTGTCCGCGCCTAGGTTGTCCTCCTCGGCCTAGCCGGCCCCAGAAGCAGGCAGACGAATCTGTGCCACCTCACCCGGAGCATTGTCCTCGATCCACTTGTTCAACGCGTAGAGCAACTCCGGCTAAACCCCATTCGCGTTCCTCATCCGATTAGATGGGCAGTTCCCTCGTTATGTGCCCAGTGATTGGCACGTGCTCCGCAAATCGGGCACGGCACCACGAGCTGCTTGACACGTTTAACGCGTTAGTGTTAAACGTTGGTCATAGGAGACAAGCATATGCGCAAAACCGCAGCCGAGTATCAGCGCGAATATCGCGAACGCAAGAAGGCGGCTCAGAAAGCCGCGCCGGACCTCACAATGGATTTTGTGAAAGGGAAGCTTAGCGAGTTCGAAAGCTCGCAATTCCGGCCTGGCTACGATGCTTTCGAGTTCGTCGAGAACCTGGTGCCAGTGGGAATTGAGCTTGATCCCGCATTGTTTGCCGAGCGCGCCACGTATGACGTTGACGATCTTGTCGGTGCTGAAATCAGCATGAGTGGCAAATCCCTGCTTGAACGCATGGAAGCTCTGGCCGCGATCTTTCTTGGTGCCGCGACCGAGCTTTACGGCACCATCAACGAGTTCAAGTTGTCCGAGATCGAAGCCCGTATAGCCGAGATCGAGCAAGCCGACCTGTCAGACCCGCAGGCCAAGGCCAAGGCGCTGCAGGACATCGTGACGTTGCAGGGCATCAAAGCTCGATTGGAAGGGAAGAATTTCCGCCGCTCGTTCGCTGAGATCAGCGTCAAGGGCAGCACTTCGACTTAATGAATTCCGCATGGGGAAGGACGCTGTTTGGCGACACCCGCCCTGCCCACATGCGGTTTAGAGCGAAGGCTAGGCGCTCTTACAAAGAATCCTACGCCATCCGTGACTCATGGAGATCATCACATGCATAAGAATAGCACAGCTGAAACTGCACCGGCAACATTCTCACATCGCACCATGACCGAGGCACAGTGGCGCGACCACCTTAAGGCCACCTTGGGCCGCCGCCGTCCGCGCGGGTTGATGCTCTACGGCTACTATCGTTACGTTGAATATCTCAGCGCACCGCAGGGCCTCATTGTGTTGGCCCATCAGAATACCATTGCGGG
>JAKDMK010000510.1 GCA_030452365.1 Nitrococcus sp. | reverse complement strand
TTCGTTTATCCCTCGACCCTTGCATGCGTTCACGCAAAGGTAGGCCCATGCTACTCGGCCTGCTCAGCCCAACTTTAACGTCGCCACGATGGTTCTCGCGCGCATACAACGGGGTCACATCTTGTAACCACGTATCGCTGACACGTTCACATGCCCGCTCTTCGCCAGCGTCCGAGCGACCGCGTCTGGCCGATACCAGAAATAGCAAGGCGGCTGCCCCGATTCCGCGCCGTAGATTCACGGCAATACGGACGGCTGGCTGGATATGGTGTACGGCAGCATGTGCCACTAGTGGCCGATTCTGATGCGGCGCCCGCTGGCGCCACCGACATTTTCTCGAAACAGAACAATCTCGACCAGTCCATCGCTCGGGCGCGCCACTTCCGCATGGGCGAGGCTGACACGGTTGGGCCTTTGCCGCCGCAACGGGATTTCCAGGTTGTATCTAGCGCTCTCGTGGCACTGCTCTGTGCCCCGCGCGGAGCGACTCTACTGCGCCGTCCTTTGCGGCCATGACCGCCATGCTGCCCGATAGCGCCAGGACCAAAGCGGCAAGGCAGGATAGTAGCCTGTCGGACTGAGCCTCTGGTCGGAGCCGTCAGTAGAGCAGACCATCAGCAGCAGCAACTACCATGAAATTCCGTTATTGAGTGGAGTATTTTCATGGTAATTTGCGCGTATGGTTAAAAGGCCAAGTCGGCTGCAGGCAATCCGCGCCGCGTTGTCGCGGCGCAGGGTGGTAATGCTGATCGGACCGCGGCAGTGCGGCAAGACAACGTTAGCACGCGAGTTTCTGCCGGAGACCTCGGCCAATTACTTCGATCTGGAAGATCCACTCAGTCTGGCACGGCTTGACGAGCCGATGACGGCGCTCGGCTCGCTTACCGGGTTGGTGGTGATCGACGAAGTGCAGCTCCGGCCCGAATTGTTTCCCGTGCTGCGCGTGCTGGCCGATCGCAAGGGCTATGAGGGGCAATTTCTGATTCTCGGCAGTGCTTCGGGGGATCTGCTTCGGCAGTCCTCGGAATCGCTGGCCGGGCGCATGGAGACCCTGACGTTGCGCGGCTTCAGTCTGAGTGAGCTGGGAGCTTCGGCGTCGCAGCGCCACTGGCTGCAGGGCGGTTTCCCGCTATCGTATCTAGCGTCAAATGAGTCTGACAGCGCGGCATGGCGCAAAGACTTCATACAGACTCTGCTGCAGCGAGATTTTCCGCAATGGGGTGTGCGCACGCCGGCCGCAGCCTTGTGGCGCTTCTGGACCATGCTGGCGCACTATCATGGGCAGGTGTGGAATGCCGCGGAGCCGGCGCGGGCGCTGGGGGTGAGTGAATCCACCGCGCGCCGTTATCTTGATTTGCTGAGCGACGCATTCATGGTGCGGCAGTTGCCGCCTTGGCACGCGAACCTGCGCAAGCGTCAGGTGAAGTCGCCCAAGATTTATATTCGCGATTCCGGTTTGCTGCATCAGTTGCTAGGCATACGCAATGAACGCGACCTGTTCACCCACCCGAAGCTCGGCGCATCCTGGGAGGGCTATGTGGTCGAGGAAGTGCTGGACGTGGTGCGACCCGACGAGGCTTATTTCTGGGCGACACACCAGGGGGCGGAGATCGACCTGGTTTTGCGCAAAAACGGACGGATGCTCGGTGCCGAGTGCAAGCGAACCGACGCGCCACGCATGACTCCATCCATGCGGGTCGCGCTTGAAGATTTGAAGCTGGAGCACATCGTCGTGGTCTATCCGGGGAAGAAGCGCTTCGCATTAGCGCCAAAAGTCGACGCCGTGCCGCTTGACGAGCTACCGCACGGTGAGCTGTTTGGCGGAGCCGAATGATGCAATCTTGCACTGCCGACACCTTCACCCAGCGCAAGCGCAGTGTACCCTCAACGCGCGCAGTTTCAGATCCGTTTCAATCCTCGGCAGTCAGCTAGGCACCTACCAAGCCGCGATACGCTTCCCGGCGCTGCGAAGGCGTCTGTCCCAAGCGTGTATTTGGATGACCTGCAGCTGCGGCCGCGAATGGCCGGCATTCAAACGGTAGAACTGCCAGCCACGTGACGGGCGGTAGCCGAAATGGCGGCGGATGACACGACTGCTTGTTCTACGCCAATTTGCGGGTAACGCCTCGGCCATGCCATTCTACATCATATTGCACGCTTCCTTAAAAGTATGCACATCTTATGACATAATCAATGCATCTCAATAAGGAGCTAAGCATGCATAGCATGACCATCGAGCAGCTACGTGCCGCCAACAATGCCGGAGGCGTGGCGGGCGTGACCCTGAAAGGCCAGGGTGGGGCCTTCCTCGTTCACATCGCCACGCGCAGCG
>JAKDMK010000509.1 GCA_030452365.1 Nitrococcus sp. | reverse complement strand
GTCGAACGACGGCCTTGGGTCGGGAGCCGCCATAGGAATGCGCCCGCGCCTCGGAATAATAGAGGGCAACTATCGTGACATAGGGCGCGCAAAACGGCCCACGCGTAATCCGCCGGTAGCGGGTTACTTCCACGCTCGCTGCGCCCGTAGGTTGAGAGACCAATTTAATGGTTGCTTCTCGAGTACGCTCTCCCGATACAGCTACTCGGGCGTTACATAGGCCTGGGACAAACCACCGTCGACCATGAATGGCGTGGCGGTAATGAACGATGACTCCGCACTGGCGAGAAAGAGCGCCGCTTCGGCCACTTCTTCGGGCTGCGCGAAACGCCCGCCGGGAAGGTGCACCAGTCGGCGTGCCGCCTTTTCCGGATCCTTCGCAAACAATTCACGCAGCAGTGGTGTGTTGACCGGGCCGGGGCACAGTGCATTGACGCGGATGTTGTCGCGGGCGAACTGAACGCCAAGCTCCCGGCTCATGGCCAGCACGCCACCCTTGGAGGCGGTGTAGGAAATCTGCGAGGTGGCCGCGCCCATTACCGCGACGAACGACGCCGTATTGATGACCGAGCCTCCGCCACGCCGCAAAAGGTACGGAATGCCGAACTTGCAGCAAAGAAACACTGACTTCAGATTGATGTTCTGCACCCGATCCCATGCCTCGATCGGGGTATTCAGAATCGAACCGTCGTCGCTGGGAGAGATGCCCGCATTGTTGAACAGGATGTCGATACCGCCAAAGCGCTCAGCGGCGAGTCGGTACATGCGCTCGACTTCATCCGCGTTGCTGACATCGGCGTGTACGTACAGGCCGTCGATCTCGCCCGCGAGCGCTTGCCCGGTATCGTCGGCGATGTCAGCCACGCAGACCCTCGCGCCCTCCTGCGCGAAGCGCAGCGCCGAGGCCCTGCCGATGCCACCGGCGGCCCCTGTTATTACTGCTACCTTATCTTGCAGTCGCTCGGCCATGTTCAACTCTCCCCGGTTGCCAGGAACACGTTCTTGATGTCGGTGTAGTGCTCCAGTGCGTGCGGGCCGAGCTCACGCCCTATGCCGGATTGCTTCATACCGCCAAACGGTGTGGAAACACGCACGGAGCTATTGGAATTGACGGAGAGCACGCCCGCTTCGATCGCACGCGCCATGCGCAGGGCGCGGGCACCGTCGCGGGTCCAGATCGAGCCGGACAGGCCGTAGATCGTCTCGTTGGCAAGACGCACGGCTTCGGCCTCGTCATTGAAGGGAATCACGCAGACCACGGGACCGAAGATCTCCTCCCGCGCCGCCCGGTCGTGGTTGGACACCGGCGCCAGAACGGTGGGCGCAAACCAATAACCCGGCCCGGCGGGGGCTGTCCCTCGGTACGCCACGGGCGCGTCTGCCGGTACGTAGGCGGCAACCTTGCGTCGGTGATCGGCCGAGATCAGCGGCCCCATGACCGTATCCGCCGCCATCGGGTCACCGACCCTTATCGCCTTCACAGCCGGCTCCATAGCGGCCATGAAGTGATCGAAGATCGATTTCTGCACCAGCACCCGTGAGCGAGCGCAGCAATCCTGCCCGGCGTTGTCGAACACCGCTCCCGGCGCCGCCTCCGCGGCCGCCTCGATATCGGCATCCTCGAATATCACATTGGCGGACTTGCCGCCCAGTTCCAAGGTAACTCGCTTAATACTCTGTGCCGCCCGACGCATGATGTCGCGCCCCACGGCGGTGGAGCCGGTAAAGGCAATCTTGGCGACGTCGGGATGCTCCACCAGGCGTCGGCCGACCACCGAGCCTGCACCCACGACCACGTTGACCACCCCTTCGGGTAGACCGGCCTCGGTCGCGATGCGTTCAAATTCGAGCGCCGTCAACGGGGTCAGCTCGGCCGGCTTCAATACCACCGTATTGCCGGCGGCGAGCGCCGGTGCCAGTTTCCAGCTGGCGATGGTAAACGGGAAATTCCACGGCACGATCAGCCCGACAACACCTAGCGGTTCGCGCAGGGTCATGTCGATGCCTCCGGCCACCGGGATCGTCGCCCCGAGCAGGCGCTCGCAGGCTCCGGCGTAGTAGCGGAAGGTCTCGATGGCCATGCCGATCTCCGCGCGGGCGCAGGCGAGCGGCTTGCCGGTATTGAGTGACTCCAACTGCGCCAGTTGCTCGTGCTCGGCCGCGACCTTTTCCGCCAGATGACGCAGCCTATGCGTGCGCTCGGGTGGCGGCATACGCTTCCACGCCGGGAACGCGGCTTTGGCCCGCGCCACAGCCGCATCGGCATCCTTGGCGGTCTGGGATTCGAGCTGTCGAATGACCTCCTCGTTGGCGGGATTGATGACTTCAATCATTG
>JAKDMK010000508.1 GCA_030452365.1 Nitrococcus sp. | reverse complement strand
CTATGGCACCGGGCAAGGAGCGATAAAACCAAGCGGAGCTGCGGTCGACCACGAGGCCAAGGGTCAAGACGTTCGTGAAGCCGAAGTAACCATCCGGCCTTGCCCAAACTCCCCGGCGTCGATTATCTCGATGCGGTGCGCGCCATCGAGCAGATCGGGTTCAGGATTGTGCGTCACACCATGAACATCGTCATGAGCAACGGCTAGCGCATCCTGACGATCCCGCGTTGCAATCCCGTCAACACTCTTGCCATGGGCGGCATCATCAAAGTCGGGGCTCACCATCGACAAGTTTCGCGAGCTCTTGTAGCCCGCGGACGCCGAACCACACGTTCGTTGCGATATTGGGGACCAGACCAAGGACAAACCACGGTTTCGCGGCCGCTTAGCAGTTGGCGGCTGGAAACGGTACGGGTGGCCGCGCATGAAACCGACATGATGCCGAGCGCGGTGACCTGCATCACTGGACAGGGACGGCTCGCAATGGCACATTGCGCGTATCCGCTTTATGGAGGTTAGCAACCGATGGTAGATCGTGCACGTGACATCACGCTAGACCGGAGCACAGGCCGCATCGAGGGCGTGCTCGGAACTAATCGCGTCATCCGTAATACTTATGCCCTGCTGTCGATGACGCTGCTGTTCAGCGCCGCTATGGCAGGCGTCGCGATGGTCACCAATGCGCCGCCAATGCATTGGCTAATCGTGTTGGTGGGTTATTTCGGGCTACTTTTTCTCACCAGCGCCCTGCGTAACAGCGCCTGGGGTATTCTCTCCGTGTTCGCGCTCACGGGGTTCATGGGCTATACCCTCGGGCCCATCATCAGCCTCTACTTGACCGTCTTCTCCAACGGCGGCGAGCTGGTAATGATGGCTCTAGGCGGCACCGGCGCAACCTTCGTCAGTCTGTCCGCCTATGCCATCACTACGCGCAAGGACTTTAGCTTCATGCGCGGTTTTCTGTTCGCAGGCATCATCGTCGCGTTCCTGGGTGGCATTGGCGCTATCCTGTTCTCCCTGCCGGCATTGTCGCTGGCGGTGAGCGCCGCCTTCGTGCTGCTGATGAGCGGGCTGATACTTTATCAGACCAGCGCCATGATCCACGGCGGTGAGACCAACTACATCATGGCGACCGTCGGGCTCTACGTAGCCATTTTCAATCTCTTCATCAGCCTGCTTCAGCTGTTAGCCGCCTTTGCCGGCGAGCGTTGAGCCGCGCAACTCATCTCTATCGAGGAACCTCGCAGCCGCGGGGTTCCTCGATGGCCGTTAGTAAATACTATTTACTTCTGCCGGCTGTAGCCGCTGGCTTAAACCAGGCGAGGCGCTCGCGCAGGCGTACCACCTCTCCGACGATCACCAAGGTCGGCGGGCGCACGGCATGCACCACCGCTTGTTGCGGCAGCTCTGACAAGGGGCTGACAAACACGCGTTGCTGCCCCGTCGTTCCTTGCTCTATCAGGGCGGCCGGCATGTCCGCAGCCATGCCGTGGGCGATCAGCCCCGCGCTAAGCTGAGCCACGCAGGCCAGCCCCATATACAGCACAACGGTCTGGCCTGGACGAATCAGGGAATCGAAATCCAGTGCCAGCTCGCCGTTGGCCTTGCGATGGCCGGTCACGAACACGCAGGAGTGTGCATAATCCCGGTGAGTCAGTGGGATGCCGGCATAAGCGGCGCAGCCGCTGGCTGCGGTAATACCCGGTACCACCTGGAATGTAATCCCGTCGGCGAGCAGCGAGTCGACCTCCTCGCCGCCACGCCCAAAAATGAAAGGGTCCCCGCCCTTGAGCCGGGCGACGCGCTTGCCCTGCCGGGCCAGGCGCACGAGCATGGCAGTGATCATCTCCTGCGGAACGGGATGTCGATCACGGCGCTTGCCCACGTAGATCCGCTCGGCATCAGGGCGCGCCATGTCGACGATAGCGGGCGCCACCAGCCGATCATAGAGCACCACATCGGCTTGGCGCAGCAGCCGTAACGCGCGCAGGGTGAGCAAATCCGGATCGCCGGGTCCACCGCCGATCAAATAAACCTCACCGGCACAGGCGCCCTTATATGGCTCCCTTTGGCGCCGGCCAACTTCGCGCACGGCCGCCGAGGGCGGCTCCGACCCCGCCTCCTGCTGCTGCGGTGTTTTGCGCGTGTAGACCGCCGTGTCGTCGCCGTTTACGGCCTCGTTCGCTACCGGCGGCCCGCGGGTGGCCCGGCGGCGCAGCCTTTGGTATTCGCCTGCCATGCAGGCAGCCAGTCGAGTAAATAGGTCCTGTGTCATTCAAGTTGCGCTGCAGTGCGCCTCTCGGCAAAAACTCTGGCCGCTGTTGTGGCTCTGGCGGC
>JAKDMK010000507.1 GCA_030452365.1 Nitrococcus sp. | reverse complement strand
TTCGGTTTGTCGTACGGGCGCTATGAAACGACCTATGGCATCCCCATCGACCCGGATGAGCCGGACGAGGAGGTCTTTATCGACCAGCATCAGGATCGCTTCGACCTAGCCGGCCGTCTCGAAAAACCCGCCGCCGGGCTGCGCAGTATCAGTGTCCGCGCCGGTTATAATGACTACAACCATATCGAGTTCGAGGGCCCGCACGAGCCCGGTACAGTCTTCAAGAACAAGGCCTGGGAGGGCCGGCTCGAATTCAACCACGAACCCTTAGGCCCTTTGGCCGGCACCTTTGGCATGCAATATGTGCATCGCAGCTTCAATGCCACGGGTGAGGAGGCCTTCGTGCAGCCGTCCACGCAGAGCTCGGCCGCTGTGTTCCTGTTTGAGGATACTGACTGGCGCGACTGGCATTTCGAGACCAGTGCCCGCTTCGAGCACCAGGGCATCGAGCCGAGCGCGATCGCTGACGTGCGTGAGATCGATCACAATGTTTACAGTGTCTCCGGCGGAGCGCTATGGAATTTTAGGCCGGACTACACCGTGGGCCTGACCGCGACCCGTGGGCAACGGCCACCGGCGCTGGTGGAGCTGCTGGCCGATGGTCCGCACTTCGCCATAGACGCATTTCAAATCGGCGACCCCGGACTGGACGCGGAGACCTCGAATAACCTCGATCTGAGCCTGCGCAAGACCGATGGCCGGCTGACCTGGCACACCAGCGTATTCGTCAATTTGATAGATGATTTTATCTTTCAGCAATCGCAGGATGCCAACGGCGATGGCGTCCCCGATCGAGTCGATGCCGATGGCAATCCCGGCGGCGATCTGCTGGTGCTCAACTTTACCCAGGCAAACGCCCTCTTCTACGGTGCGGAGGGGGAGGTGCTGTACGGCATATTTGACAATGCCAACGGCTCCCTCGACGCGCGCCTGTTCGGCGACTGGGTTCGCGGCCAGCTCACTGACGGACCGGATCTACCGCGTATTTCGCCGGCGCGGCTGGGCCTCGGCCTTAATTATCAGCGCGGGCCGTTCCAGGCCAATATCGAGCCCATGCAGGTGTTCACACAAGACAATACGGCCCCGCTCGAGACCGATACCGACGGCTACACGATGCTCAATGCCAGTGCCAGCTATACCCTGTCCAGCGCACCGGCGGAAGTGAAGCTTTTCCTGCGCGCCACCAATCTGCTCGACGAGAATGCCCGCCGGGCCACCTCGTTTATCAAAGACCGAGCGCCGCTACAGGGACGTTCAGCCATCGTTGGGATCAACGCCCAGTTCTGACTCCGGTCGCAACCTATCTCAAGCCCCCGCCCCGCGCCTGCCGGGCAGGGCTTGTTTGCGCGGCCGTGGTGTCGGGAGCGCTTCGAAGCGATGCTCCAAGATGTCCCGGCCTAGTCGTACGGGAGCGTGCGAAGATGGATCGTTGTAGCAACGACAGGGCGCCCAAATTATCGCCTCTGCGTAGGCCAACAACTGCGAGCGCCGCGCCAACCGGGCTCCCACCATAGATGATGATGAGCGGAAACCAATTGCCGTGCGCGATTCCAGCGTAGAGAGGCACCGAGAGGGCCGTAATCGGCGGGAGGAGAAACCCCGCAACAAGGCCCCAAATGCCCAAAACGTCAAAGATGATGCGAAGACAGAGAAAACCGCCCCAGACCCCGGCAACGAACCAAACAAGTATCCCAGACCAAACAAGCATCCCAACGTCTTTCAGCAAACCACCAGGTGCGTCCATGGCTACCCTCCGCGCCTAATGCAGCGCTAAGCCGTGCAAGCTCGCGGGCGTCAGCTTCCATGCTGAAGTTGGTTACGCGGTGGCTTACGCTGTTCGAGCTATCACGATTGTCACTTTACGCAGCACACGATGCCGCGCCGCGATCGATTGGGCAAAACGGATATCCATGGCGGGGCAATCGGACGGCAAAGGCGATCATCGCGATTACGGCGAGCACGAAGAGGCCTACATATTCACCACGCTGGAAGCTTTGCTGGCCGACTCTCAGGCTGATGTAATCCGACTGACGCAGGAGTAAGTCTTGAAAGCTATTATCGAAATCGCCAGCAATACCGACATGCACCGGCACGCTATGGCTGCCGCCCGTGCCCATGCAAGCGGATACACACAGGCTACCGACTATCGGCTTGGCTTTGAGAGCGCCGCGCAATTATTCGCGGAACTGACAACCGAGCGGATGCGCACACTGGAAACCCTGCGCCGCGATGGTGCCCAAAGCATTTACGCGCTCGCCAAGGCGCTCAACCGCAACTACAGCAACGTCCATAGTGACGTACAGCGCCTCATGGCCTTGGGGTTGGTGGAGCGTGGCGA
>JAKDMK010000506.1 GCA_030452365.1 Nitrococcus sp. | reverse complement strand
AAGGACAAGGTCGAGTCCTGTTTGACCTTGCTCGAAGCCCTGGAAACGCATGGCATCGTCAGCCTACCGGTCAAACAGACCCGACGTGCCGCGCAGCGGCGCGCACCGCGCGTGGAGGATGTTCCGCCGGCGCCGGTGATCGAAACGGCGCTGAGCGCCGTAACGCCGATCCGGCTGGAGGCGGTGGGTTCTTCCGGGGAGGCGCGGGAGCGATTCAAGGCCTATCTTGAGCGCTACCATTATCTCGGTTACCGCCAGCCGGTGGGCGCGCATCTGGGCTACCTCATTGTGTCCGAGCCCCGTCAAGAGCCGCTCGGGTGTCTACTGTTCTCTGCCTCTGCCGCCTGGGCGTTGGCGCCGCGCGATCACTGGATCGGCTGGCAGGAGAAGCAGCGCAAGCGGCTGCTGCAGCTGCTGTTGAGCAACGACCGGTTCCTGATCTTTCCGTGGGTTCACGTGGCGCATCTGGCGAGCCACGCGCTCGGGCTTGCGACCCGGCAAGTTGGCGATGACTGGCTGCGGGCCTTCGGCTATCGCCCGGTACTCATCGAGACCTTCGTCGACCCCACCCATTTTGCCGGGACCTGCTACCGGGCGGCCAATTGGCAGTACCTGGGCCACTCTCAGGGACGCGGACGCTTGGCACCCGATCATAAGCGTCGCCTCAGCCAGAAGGAGATCTTCGTGTACCCACTGCAATCGGATTGGCGGGAGCGCTTGACGAGCGCTCCGCGTGCCGTGGAGCTGAAGAAACGCTATCGCAACGAGCTCAAGGCGAGCCGCGTCCCCGCGATCGATGCGCCCTTTGTCTCGTTGTGGGAGCACGTCATCCACATCTTCCACGAGGTGGCGGCTGAGTACGACCAGAAGTGGCGGGTACGCAAGCGCGTCATTGACACCCTGATGCTCATGTTGCTGATCTTTCGCCTGGTCTGCTCGAAGAACACGCAAAGCTACGGGACCACGATCGATGAGTTGTGGAACAACTGCAAGCAACTGAAGTGGCCGTTGCCGCAAAAAAGCAGCATCGCCCCGTCCTCGTTCTGTGCCGCTCGACAGAAGCTTGACGAAACGGTCTTCAAATGCGCCAACCAGAGAATCCTCGCCGCCTATGCAGAGGAGGCTGGTCGCTACGCGTGGCGGGGCCATCGGCTGTTTGCGGTCGATGGCTCCAAGATCAATCTGCCGCGCGCGCTGCTCGCGTGCGGCTATGCCACGCCCACCCCTGGCGCGCACTATCCGCAAGGCCTGGTCAGTTGTCTTTACCAGCTCAAATCCCGGCTGCCCTTCGATTTCGACCTCGTCTCCCATGCCAACGAGCGCCGCTGCGCCTTGCGTCACCTGGACGTTCTCGGCCCGGATGACGTCGTCGTCTACGATCGAGGGTACTTCTCCTATCGCCTGCTCCATCGGCACTGCGAGACCGGTATCCACGCCATCTTCCGCCTGCATGCAAGCAGCGCCGGCGTGGTCGAGTCATTCATGGCGAGCTCACAGGTCGATGAGCAAGTGACGCTCAGACTCTGCGAGCCGGCGCGAGCCAGGCGGCGCTCGAAGTTTGCGCGCGCGCAGGCCATCCCGTTGCCACTGCGGCTGCTGAAATACGAGATCGGCGCCAGCACCTATTGCCTGGGCACCACGCTGCTCGATGCACATCGCTATCCGTTGCACGAGCTCATGGACGTCTACCATAGTCGGTGGGGTATCGAGGAGCTCTACAAAATCAGCAAGCGTCTCTTTGTCGTTGAAGATTTCCACACCAAGACCGAGCGCGGTGTCAAACAAGAGCTCTTCGCGCACTTCGTCTTGATCACCTTGAACCGGCTATTCACCAATCGGGCCGACCTCGAGCTCAATCCCGACCAGCGCTCGGTACCGGAGGAGACCGCGCCGCAGCGCAGGACCAATTTCAAGAACGCTATTTATGTCCTTGAACGCGGTCTCGAAGAGCTGCTGTTGCTCCAGGAACGGATGAAAGGCGTCGTGCAGCGCGTCTTCCGCACCGTCCTCTCCCGACACCAGCGTGTGCGGCCGAATCGGTCCTATGTCCGTCGATCCATGCGACCCCGCACCAAATGGACGATGACCAAGGCGAAAAGACAGGCCCAAAAAGCCGCCACCGCTGCGTCTGCCTGACCCTTCGCCGCTGCGAAAACGTCACTTCTTAAACGAATGGCACCAAACCTTAAGCGAATGCCATTGGCCGGCGGTCGGGTCGGGTGAGTGGCCGGCCTGCCCGGGCATCAAGCGAATTCATTGAGACCAGGACAAAAAAGCCCCGCCTTGCGGGCGGGGCTCCGTTCGTGCGTCGCAGGTAGCAGACGGCGGGTTACATCATGCCGCCCATGCCCCCCATGCCGCT
>JAKDMK010000117.1 GCA_030452365.1 Nitrococcus sp. | reverse complement strand
TCCGGTTCTGTGGGGGCCCCGGCTGGGTGACCGGCTGGGGCTACCCGACTAATAGTCATTTAACTTTGTTATTTTTTCTCGCCGATGGCACGGCCACTCCGTATCGAATTTGCTGGTGCTTGATATCACGTCATGAACCGGGGTGCACGGCGCGAGGCGATCTTCCATTCTTATGAACAACGCGCGTATTCCCTGTCTCTGCTAGCCGCGATGTCCCAGAGGCTGAATGCCAAATGGCACGCCTATAGTTTGATGAGATCGCCACAGGTTTTGGTCTGGCGAGCTGCGCCAGCGCCAGCATCCGGCGGTATGAAGCGGATATCGAGCAGGACAGCGACCTGGAGCAAATAGTTATTTTTCTAATACTAGATTTGACCCCGCAGACCTCAGGCCCGCTGTGAAACGACGTCCTACTTTTTGAAAAGTCAGCATGAATGTCGGATGCAGGCGATACACCGCGGCCGATTCAGCCTTTGACCGGCTCGATCACGGCATCCAAATTGAGCTGATCGCAGAAATCCATGAACTCCTCGCGCAGGCGGGCAATATGGACCGCCGCTGGGACGTCCACGGTAATCTGCACGGAGAACATCGGTGTGCCGGTGTGCGCGGCCGCGTAGCTGGTGGTCGCCATGTCACGAATGCTGATTTCGCGCGATGAAAAGAAGCTCGCGAGCTGATGGACGATGCCAGGATGATCGATGGCGACCACCTCTACGGAGTAGGGTAATAGATTGCCCTCACGCCGTGCCGGTGTGGTGCGCTTGCAGTTGACGACCAGCCCGAGCTTGCGACCCAGACCGGGTAGCGCCGCCTCAAGCTTGGCCAGCTTGTTCCAGCGGCCCTCTGCCAGGAGGATGATCGCGAACTCACCGCCGAGGACAGTCATGCGGCTGTCTTCGATGTTGCAGCCGTTCTCGGCAATGATCCGGGAGAGCTCGTTGACGATGCCCGGGCGATCTTCGCCAACGGCTGAGATCACCAGAAGATTATTATGCATGTATGAAAGTTATAATGCATGTCCCATCCGAGTGAATAGCTGCTACAGCTACCCAAATACCGAAAGTAGACGAGTGTAGCATGATCGCGCCCCGCGTCAGCGGCCTCTACCGCGGGGGCGCAATGAGATCGGGCACGGCGTGGATGCAATCGGCAATGCCTGCTCAGGTAAGCGCAGCAGGGCCTGGCCGCTGGCGCGGACAGCACAGTTGTCAGCTCTCAGGCGGGCAAGTACTATGCGGCTATCAGATTGCGGCTCGGAGGGGGGTCGATGTTCCGCGGCAGCATGGTAGCGCTCATCACGCCGATGCATGATGACGGGTCCATAGATGAAAAGGCCCTGCAGCGCCTAGTTGAGCTCCACATCGAACAGGGGACCGATGCCATTGTGGCCGTGGGCACGACGGGCGAATCGGCCACATTGGACTACGATGAGCACTGCTATGTCATGCGCCGGGTCGTTGAGATGGCGGGCGGCCGTATTCCGGTCATCGGCGGCACCGGAGCGAACTCCACTTGGGAGGCCATCAAGCTCACGCGCTGTGCCATGGAAGGCGGTTGTGATGCCGCTTTGTTGGTTACGCCGTATTACAACAAGCCGACCCAGGAGGGTCTGTATCAGCATTTCAAGGCGGTGGCCGATGCAGTGGCGATCCCGCAGATCCTCTACAATGTGCCGAGCCGCACGGCATGCGATCTGTTGCCCGAGACAGTTGCGCGATTGGCAGAGATCCCCAACATCGTTGGCCTTAAGGAGGCTTCTGGCAGTGCCGAGCGGGTGCGCGAGATCTTGGAGCGTTGCGGCGAGCAAATCGACGTGTACTGCGGCGAGGATGTTAAAGACCTCGAAGTCATCTTGGCCGGGGGCAAGGGTGCAATCTCCGTCACCGCCAACGTCGCACCCAAGCTGATGCACGAGATGTGCAGTGCCGCGTTGGCCGGTAACGCCGAGCAGGCCGAACGCATCGACGCGCGGCTGGCGGCGTTGCACAAGAACCTGTTCGTGGAAACCAACCCCATCCCCGTAAAATGGGCCATATCTCGGCTTGGTTTGGCCGGACAGGGTATACGTCTCCCAATGACACCCTTATCGGAGCACCATCATGAGAGCGTCCTGCAGGCCATGAAGCTTGCCGGTGTGCTCTGAAGGGGCTGGCTTGTCGGCAATGTCGCGGCCCATTCTCGTTTTGCTCGCCCTGCTGAGTCTGCTGGCGCTCGCTGGCTGCAAGTCAGGAGCAGATCCTGCTGAGCGCACAGCCGATGAGCTCACGCTTCCTCCGGATCTCAATCCAGAGCAGCAATCGTCGGCCATGGCCATTCCCGCTGGGACTAAGGCGAGTACCGGCACGGGCCAAAAGAGCAGCACCGAGCCGGTTCTGCCCGAGCCGGATCATGTCACGCTGCGCCGAGATGGGCATGAGCGTTGGTTGGAGGTACAGGCACCGCCCAGCCAGGTGTGGCGGTGGGTGGGGAGATTTGTTAAGCAGCGCGGCCTCACCCTAGCGCGCAGCGACCCTAAGCTTGGCATAATGGAATCGACCTGGCTCTATAGCGCGAAGCCCCTGGAGCGCGACGCTCTCGCCCCTTCCACGGTCGATCGAGCGGCCGCGAGCATTGCCGATCGCTACCTGATCCGTCTGGAGGAAGGCGTCCAGCAAGGCACCACCGAGGTATTCGTCGCCCATCGTCGGGTCGCTCGCGACGAGCAGGGTAAGTGGCATCTGCGCGACGCAGATCGTTTTCTGGAGGCCGAGTTGATGCGCGCGTTGCTGATCAGCCTCGGTGGCGATGCTGCTTCGTCACCTACTCCCCTCGCCCAAGGCGATACCAGAGCGGTAGAGCCGCAGTTGCTGCAGCTGGATAATGGTACCGCCGCATTGGTTCTGCACGACGGATTCTTCGAGGCATGGCGGAGGATCGGGTTGGCGCTCGATCGAGCCGGTTTTACGGTGGTCGATCGCGATCGCAGCGCGCGGCATTATTTTATTCGTTACGACACCCGCGCCGAGCTGGGACCGAAAGACGAGGGGTTCTTGGATACGGTGGCTTTTTGGAGCAACAAGATTCCGGACACAATCGAGAAATACCGCATCGATTTGACCGAGGTCAAAGACGTCACTCAGGTGACGGTACAGCGTGTGGGTGATGCCCCGACGAGCCAAGATATTGCCGTTAAGATACTCGGGCTGGTGCAAAAACAGCTGCGTTAGTAAGCGCAGGCGTTCGCCGTCTGTGGGCGCAATTTCCCCGCCGTCGATTCGGGTTACGCTAAGTCCATGCTGAATTTCACCGGCAGAGCCGCGCTATCAGCCGTTCGGATTGAACACCTAGCGGCCTGCCTCAAGCAACGCATGGATCGCCTGCATTCGCTTGGCGCGTGCGCTACGTATTTCGTTGATCTCGAGCGCGCGCTGAGCGCACATAAGCAAGCCATTTTACGAGATCTGCTCGGCTCCGCGGCGGACTGGGATAGTGCCGAGCCGTGCGCTCAGCTGCTGCTGGTAGTGCCCCGCCTCGGTACCATCTCGCCCTGGGCGAACAAGGCCACCGACATTGCCCATCACTGCGGCCTGGGTGAGGTGCGCCGGATCGAGCGCGGCATCGCTTACCGCCTGCAGACCACAGATGGTGGGTCGATGGCTAGGGGCGAGCTGCAGTCAGTGCTCGGCCTCATACACGATCGTATGACCGAATCCGTGCTCATGGATGTCGATGCGGCGGAGTCACTGTTCGATTTGGCCGAACCGGCTGCGCTGAGCCAGGTCGATATCCTTGGCCTTGGGCGCGTGGCGCTTGAGCGCGCCGACCGCGACTTGGGACTGGCGCTGGCGAGCGATGAAATAGATTATCTGCTGGAGAGTTACCAAGAATTGGGGCGCAACCCGACCGATGTCGAGCTGATGATGTTCGCCCAAGCCAATTCCGAGCACTGCCGGCACAAGATATTCAACGCCGCTTGGGTCATCGATGGTGAAGCGCAGCAGCGCTCCCTGCTGCAGATGATTCGGTACAGCCATGAACGCTCTCCTCGGGGGGTGCTCTCCGCCTACCGGGACAATGCGGCGGTCATCGAGGGTTATCCGGCATGCCGTCTCGTTGCGGATCCGGGCAGTGGTATCTACGGATGCGTTGCGGAACCGGCGCATTTGGTGCTGAAGGTGGAAACCCATAATCACCCTACCGCCATTGCCCCCTTCGCCGGCGCCGCCACCGGTGTCGGTGGTGAGATCAGGGATGAAACTGCCACCGGGCGGGGCGCCAAGCCCAAGGCGGGGCTGGCTGGATATTCGGTCTCGAACCTGCGCCTGCCGGGTGCCATTCAACCTTGGGAGCAGCACTACGGATACCCTGACCGAATAGCCGATGCGCTTACGATCATGTTGCAGGCGCCGCTGGGTGCGGCCTCGTATGCGAACGAGTTTGGCCGTCCCAGCCTCGGCGGCTATTTTCGTACGTTCGAGATGGCCGTAGTGGGGCCCGAGGGCCTTGGCGTGCGCGGCTACCACAAGCCGATCATGATTGCCGGTGGCGTGGGCAATGTTCGCGCTCAGCACGTCGGCAAGAAGCCGATCGCACCAGGTGCGCCATTGCTGGTGTTGGGCGGGCCGGCGATGCTGATCGGGCTCGGTGGCGGCGCCGCCTCGTCTGTGATGAGCGGGGAGAGCGCCGAGGCGCTGGATTTTGCTTCCGTCCAGCGCAGCAATCCCGAGATGGAGCGTCGCTGCCAGGAAGTGATCGACGCTTGCTGGCGGCTGGGGGTGAGCAATCCAATCTTGTCCATCCACGACGTGGGCGCCGGCGGCCTCGCCAATGCCTTGCCGGAATTGCTCCATGATTCTGCTCGCGGCGGTCGCATCGAGCTGCGCAGGATTCCCAGTGCCGATCCCGGCATGTCGCCGCTGGAGCTGTGGTGCAACGAATCCCAGGAGCGCTACGTTCTTGCAATCGAGCCATGCCGTTTCGAATCCTTCCGCCGACTCTGTGAGCGCGAGCGCTGCCCGTATGCGGTAGTCGGTGAGGCGACGCAGGAGCGCCGTCTGATCGTCGGCGACAGTCACTTCGGCGATACGCCGGTCGACCTACCGATGGAGTTGCTGTTTGGCAAATCACCGAAGCTGTTGCGCCAGGCCCTACACCGGCCGTTGCGCACGGCCGACCTCGATCTCTCCGGAATCGATGCGCGTGCGGCAGCGCGGCGGATCCTGCGCTTGCCCTGTGTCGCGGCCAAGCACTTTCTTATCACCATCGGTGACCGCAGCGTCTCCGGTCTGGTCGCGCGTGACCAGATGGTCGGCCCATGGCAAGTCCCGGTAGCCGATGTGGCCGTGACTTTGGCGGACTACGTGGGCTACACGGGCGAAGCCATGGCCATGGGTGAGCGCGCGCCGGTCGCGTTGCTGCAGGCCCCCGCCTCCGGGCGTCTGGCGGTGGGAGAAGCGCTCACAAACATCGCCGCGGCCGCGATCGGTGATATTGGCCGGGTAAGTCTGTCCGCCAACTGGATGGCGGCCGCCGGTTACTGCGATGAGGATGCGCGCCTTTATGACACGGTTCAGGCCGTGGCCATGGAGCTCTGCCCGCAGCTTGGGATTGCCATCCCCGTCGGCAAGGACTCATTATCCATGCGCACCGTCTGGGAGGAGGGCGGCGAGTCGAAGTGCGTGACGGCTCCGCTGTCGCTGATCATCACTGCTTTTGCGGCGGTGTATGACGCGCGCAAGACCCTGACCCCGCAGCTGCAAACCGACTGTGGCGGGACTGAGCTGATCCTGATCGATCTCGGTAGTGGCCGCAACCGCCTGGGTGCGTCGGCCCTGGCGCAGGTGTATCGGGGACTTGGCCAGCGCCCTGCGGACCTGAACGACCCCCGCGCATTGGTGCAGATGTTCAATACGATGCAGGCACTTGCCCGCGCCGGGCTGTTGCTCGCCTATCACGATCGCTCCGATGGCGGTCTGTTCGTGACCTTGGCCGAAATGGCGTTCGCCGCTCGCACGGGCTTGGAGATCAATCTCACCGATCTGGATTCGGAGCCGCTTGCGGCACTGTTCAGTGAAGAGCTGGGAGCCGTGGTTCAAGTCCGCAGCGCGCAGCGCGAGCAGGTGCTGCGGACCCTGCACGAGGCCGGCCTGGGACGGCACTGTCATGTTCTGGGGGGGCTGCGCGAGGATGAGCGTCTGGTCTTCAGTCACGCCGGGGTGGCGGTTCTCGATGCACGCCGCGGCGAGTTGCAGCGAGTCTGGTCCGAGACGACGTGGCGCATGCAAACGCTAAGAGATAACCCGCAATGCGCGCGCGAGGAATACGAGGCGCTGCTGGAAGAATCGGATCCGGGGTTGCACGCCACTCTTAGCTTCGACCCAAGTCACGACGTCAGCGCCCCCTATATCGGCCATGGCACGCGCCCGTGTGTTGCGGTGCTGCGTGAGCAGGGAGTCAACGGCCACGTGGAGATGGCGGCGGCTTTCGATCGGGCCGGCTTTACCGCCGTGGATGTGCACATGAGCGATGTGCTCGCCGGCCGGTGCAGTCTGCGCGAGTTTCAAGGCATCGCCGTCGCGGGCGGGTTCTCCTACGGTGACGTTTTGGGGGCCGGCGCCGGCTGGGCCAAGTCCATTCTTTACAACCCGCGAGCGCGGGAGCTGTTTGCCGCTTTCTGCGAGCGAACCGATGTGTTCGGCCTCGGGGTCTGCAACGGCTGTCAGATGTTCGCCGAGCTGCGCTCGCTCATAGCGGGCACCGAGCTCTGGCCGCGCTTCGTTCCCAACCGCTCCGAGCAGTTCGAGGCTCGCCTCTCCATGGTGGAGATATTGGCCTCACCCTCGATCTTCCTGGAAGGTATGGCCGGCTCGCGGCTACCCATCGCCGTGGCGCATGGCGAGGGCCGGGCGCTGTTCGACACCGAGCAGGCCGCACGGCGGGCGCTTGCGGCCGGGGTCGTCGCCATGCGCTACGTGGATAACCTCGGCCGGCCTACCGAGCGCTATCCAGCAAACCCGAATGGCTCGCCGCTCGGCGTGACAGGATTCAGCAGCCGTGATGGTCGCTTCACGATTCTCATGCCGCACCCAGAGCGCGTGTTTCGTACCATTCAGCTCAGTTGGCATCCACGGGAGTGGGCCGAGGACAGT
>JAKDMK010000116.1 GCA_030452365.1 Nitrococcus sp. | reverse complement strand
GATCGGCATAGCAATTACGGTGAATACACCGACGCCCGCCCGCCAGCGAGTCAGTACAGCAACCCGCGCGGCAGGTGCGTACCAGATGGCTGGAGCGGTTGCATCGATCACGAGCCGGTGCGCGGGGAACTTCAGTCAGCACGTTGATTGATAACATTTGCCAAATGTTCAAAGCATGCCACCATTGTTGGGGACGCCGTCCGTTAACAGCCGCAGGGCCCGTAGCTGCTCGTCCATGGTGCGCTGGTTGTCTTCGAGCACCTGCGGGGCGACGGCATTCGGGAGATATTCCCGCTCGAAGTAAGCGAGATCAAGATCAGCCATGCTCGTGCCCCGAATTGGGCGGCCGTCAAATGGGCGATCGCCGCCGCGACGCCGTTCGACCAAGCGGCGCTCCTGCTCCGGCGTGCTCCGGTGGTTGGTGGTGCCAACCCGGACCCAGACCTGCCCCTTATACCGAAGCGGTGGATTAGCGTGCGCCCGGACTTCAACCACGATGACCGGAGAGCCCTCCAGTTCCCGGCAGTAGATCTCTACATCCGGCAGCGGCAGGATCATGCCGCTATGAACCCAGTCGGTCAGCAACCGCTGGGCACGATCCACATCCTCTATGCCGGCACAAGAACCATCGTTATGCAGACCGATCAAAACAACACCACCATTTCCTTGCCCGAGCAAGTCGTTGGCGAAAGCACAAACTGCCCGGCGAATAGAGTCGCCCTGAGTGGTGGAGGGTTTCATCTCCACCTGTTCAGACTCACCACCGCGTTTGAGATTCAGCAGTTCTTGGTCTGACAACATGGTGTCCAAGCTTAATTCCCGAGGGTGTCCGCGTAAATGCGCCGCGAGTTGCTTGGCGGATGCGCTTCGCTTATTCGCCCTACAGCGCGCGAAACACGCGTAGGTTCGATAAGCGCAGCGCATCCACCGACCGGCTTGCAGCGATGATTGCAGCCCTGCTCGGAGGGGTCGTCCAAAGAAAACCACGAGGGATGACCCGCAAGCAAGTTCGGTAGCTCGGGAGTTTGCCCCTTAGACCGCGGCTTGCCTCACTTCGTTCGGATCGGCATAGAAGCACGCCTCGCCATTGCCTTGCACCGCCTCGCGGGAGAAACGAATCAGGTGATGGCTCACCAGCGCGATGTGAATCACGTCTTCGATCCGGCCGCTGCGCAGCAGTGGGCCGACATGTTGCCAAAACACCCGCCGGTAATCCGCGCGCCGCCCTTCCTGCCACAACACTCGGGCGAGGATGCGCAGGCCGAACAGAACTTGAGCGGGCGTGGCTTTGCGTGGCGGGCGCAGCCGATTGGGAAAAGTCATTTCGGCTTGGTAGGCGAAGCGGCGAAAGAGCTTATCCGGATCATAGGCCTCGCTGATGCAGCGATTCCACATCTGAACTACATCCTCATACGGCATCTTGAAGCGCACGTTCGAGACTCTAGCCAGATCCTGTTCGAGACGCCCCGCGCGCTCGAGACGGCGGTAAAGCGGCGTACGCGGCAGCGCATACAGCATATTGATGGTGAGCATCGGGATGTGGGATTGTTCGATGAACGCGAGGATATTATCGGCGGTGCGGTCGGTATCGGTATCAAGACCGAGGATGATGCCTGCGACGACTTCGAGCCCGTAACGGTTCAGCATCTGCACCGCATCGAGGATGGGCTGGCGAAGATTGTGCTCCTTGCGCATGGCGCCCAGGGCCTCGGGCTCTGGCGTTTCAACGCCGCAAAAGACGGTAGTGAAATTCGCCGCGCGCATCATCTCTAAAATATCGCTCTGCTGGGCGATATTGAGCGTCGCCTCACAGGCGAATTCCACCGGATAGCCCCGGCTGCGCTGCCATTCGACCAAGTGCGGCAGCAATATCCGCGCCGCCTTGCGATTGCCGATGAAATTATCGTCGACGAAATAGATCGCGCCCGGTACACCAGCCGCCACCAGCGTGTCCAATTCCGCCTCGATCTGCTGTGGTGATTTATAGCGCGGGCGGCGACCGTAGAGCTCTGGTATGTCGCAGAATTCGCACTGATACGGACAACCGCTGGAAAATTGGATGCTGCCGAGAAAATAGCGGCTCATGTCGAGAAGGTGGTAAGCGGGCACTGGGAACTGGTCCAATGCCAGGCGCTGCACCGTCGCAAAGCGCAGCTGTTTGGCTGGCCTTTGCGTATGCCGGTCGATGTATTTAATCAACTCATCGGTTGCATCGCCCAGCTCTCCGACATGGACAATATCCACTTCGGGGTAATATTCCGCACATCCCGAAACCGACGCCCCGCCCAAGACCGTGAGCTTATCGTAGCGATGCGCCGCACGATTGATGGCCTCGATATCCGCGCGCTGCACATGCATGCCGCTCATGAAAACGACATCGGCCCACTGATAATCCGCGGCCTGCGCCGAATGCATATTCTCATCGACGAAACGCACTTCCCACTCGGGCGGTAGGTAGGCGGCGATCACCAATAATCCCTGGGGCGGCATGAATGCATTAACTCGGGGAATTAACGCATAGGCATATTGAAACGTGCCAAAAGATGGGGCATAGCGGGGAAACACACAGAGAATACGCCGTATCGAGTTAGGCCGATAGCTCGATTCTCCATTGGGACTACTGTTCGAATTCCGCTCCATGTGCCATCCCTACACAAGGTCATGAAACTCCAGATTATAGGCACTCAAATTCGCTGGGCACTCGGCGAGGCACGCGCGTGCGCCGCTTCAATTCGTGATTGACCGCGTCCGCGGGGTCGCTGGTCAGGCGGCGGGACAAAGCCTCCTCACGTTGGCCTGCGAACCATCGCGGTAAGTGCGCAAGGTGCGGAAGATCGCGTAGTTCCGTTCTTCGCACCCTGCGCTTGTCCTCATACAAGAAAGCGAATCAAATGTGTGGACCACGGCCGCGTGAACCACGGCGATTGAGCACCAGAGAAACGATGAAAAGTATTATGAAGATAATGAACAGGATCTGTGCAAATCCCGCTGCTGTACCCGCGATCCCTGAAAAGCCGAAAAACGCCGCAAGTAACGCGACGACCAGGAATACCATTGCCCAATACAACATTGCCGTTTCCTCTATCTCAGAGCAGATTTGTCTGATCACACCAGGGGCGGTGTGCGTAATCCAGCAAAACTAAGATAAACGCTGACCTGCGCCTGCCTGTGCGTAGCCGCACGCAGACAGGCCGGGGTGACGAAGCTCTGCACACTGGCCCGCGCATGGGGTCCGCAGCAGGCTTTGTCTATGTGACGAATAAATCGCCGATTTCCTAAACGCTCAGGTGCAAGCGCACCATCACTGATCCGTTTTTCGCTCGACCTTATCACCCATGTCCTCCATCTTTTCCTGCGCTTGGTTCATAGTATCTTCCGCCGCCTCGCCGGTCCGTTCGGCGGCCTGATCAACGCTTTCACCCGCCTCCTCAGCCGGACCCTCTCTATCACATGCGCTCAGCGCGAAAGTCAGAGTGCATGCAAGCATGAGAAAGAAAAGTAAGTTTCGGATTTTCATGATCATCTCCTCCAGATTTGTAACTCGAGCGTAACTACTCACCCCCGTCATCCTGCGCGCAGCGGAGCGGAGTCGCAGGATCCAGCGACTAGATTCTGCGACTTCGCCTTACGGCTCCGCGCAGAATGACAACACGGGAAAGGTATCCTGCGCGGAAGGGGGAAGTCGTTACACTCGAGCAAGACTCTGCCGAGCTTGTCAACGCATAGTCCCCACTATTGGGGATGCGGGGTGTTCGGGATTTGCTCATTGTCGATTTTTGCTGAACCTTATCTAGCGTTTTGCAACCGTGGCGAACGTCAAAAACGTAACGTTTAACTGGATAGACCGCGCGCTCTGGCAATAGTTTCAAATCGTTTATTCGACCATTATCAATGTCGCTAAATGACGACAGATTGCGTGTGTGTGTCGGAAAATGCCTTACACAAGTGCGGTGGGCACTCGCCAACTCGCTAACGTGCGCGGAACCAAAGGTCCCGACTACGTGTCCAAGAGTTCGAATCGCCGTGCTCGGCACGCCGAATCGAGCATCAAATAATCCAACTAGACAAGGAGCAAGGAATGCGATCGACGATACCCATACGCTTTCTCATTGTGCTGGCATCGGCCATTTTGCTTGCGGCCTGTACTTCCGTGCCACTCGAGAAGCCCGAGAAGGCGCTCGCCACGGCGGAGCACGCGATCATGCAGGCAAACCAAGAGGTGACCGAAGATACCCAATCGGTGGCTTTGTACGAGGCCGAAAAAAAGCTTGCGCAGGCCCGCAGCCTTATCAATAAGGCCAATGCCACCAAGGAGGATTACACCAAAGCCCGCCGCCTCGCCGAGGAGGCGACCCTGGCCGCTAACTTGGCACAGGCACAGGCCGAGGCACGACAAGCGCAGGAACGAAAAGCAGAACTGGGGGAGACCCTGGAGACGCTGCACGAGGGCCTGCAACGAGAGGAGGCTGAATAATGAACAAACGCACCCTAACCTGCCTACTCGTAGGGGTCTTACTCACGGCTTGCGTCGGAAATCCCACGCAACCAGCGCTTCCCGCCATCGAGCGCGCGCAGCAGGCGGTCGCCGCGGCAACCGCCGATGTTCAGGTTCAGCGCTACACCGCGGCGGAGCTGCAACGGGCACAAGACACCCTGCAGGAGGCGCAGACTGCCTGGACGCAGGAGCAGGATCGGCCACGTGCCGAGCATTTGGCGTATATGGCGCTTGGGCGTGCCCAGATCGCCCAGGCCATGGCGGCGGAGCAGGCCGCCGCCGCGCAAGCCGAGCTGATCATGGAGCAGCGCGATACACTGCGGCTCCACTCCCGCGGCCGCCAGATCGAGGAGCTCAAGGAGCAGCTCAGCGAGCTCAAGCCCAAGCAGACGGCGCGGGGCATCGTCCTCACAATTGGCGACGTGCTGTTCGCCTTCGACAGCGCCGAGCTCAGCGCCGCCGCCGACGCCCCGCTCGACAAGCTGGCGAGCTTCCTGCGGGAGCACCCGAACTACCGGGTGCGGGTCGAAGGCTACACCGATAGCGTGGGCTCGATGGCCTATAATCAGCGGCTCTCCGAGCGCCGTGCCCAGTCCGTGGCCGATGCGATGATGGCACGCGGGGTCGCGTCCGGGCGCATGACCGTGGTCGGCTATGGCGAGGCAAATCCGGTGGCGCCCAACAGCACTGAGGCCGGGCGCGCGCGCAATCGCCGCGTGGAGTTCGTGATCCTGGGCGCGGGTGTCCCGGACGTTACTAGCGAGCTGCAAGGCAACATGCGATAGATTGCGGCAAAGCATCACTCTGGTGGCGGCGTGTGGACGAGGTATCCCGCGCCGCCTCTACCCGCCCTTCCAACCTATCTGTCACCAGAGCTTGATAGCATCGTCCCAAGGGCGATCACGCAACGACCGCGGGCTTATCCCCTATTGATGCAGCCCCGACCATTGGCCTGCGAGCGGGTCCGAATGGCAAACGTTGGGTTCGCCTGCCCAGCTTTGGTAACGGAAGACCTCGACCGCACATCGCGGTTGCGACAGATCGGGAACGTAAGGAACTACTAGTTAATAGAGATGTCCATAATATCGTGCCACAGCGCAGAAATTGAAATTGCGAGAATCGGGTACTTTTGGATACGTATGGTGATGCGTATTATTCGAAATAGACGGAGGTCGGGTTATGAACTGGGATCAGATCAAAGGCAATTGGAAGCAGTTTAAAGGAAACGCGCGTACTCAATGGGGCAAGCTGACCGATGATGAGCTCGATCAAATCGACGGCCACCGGGAAGTGCTGGTGGGTAAGATTCAGGAAAGATATGGAATAAACAAGGAGGAAGCGGATAGGCAGGTCAAGGACTTCGAGGGCCGCCTATAAACCAGCCCTTGTATGCCACTCGCTTGAGACGATAGCCCGCAACGGCTGGCTCAGGCGAGTGGCAGGATTGCTTGTTCGCCAGCTCGGTAAAGCCATCGCATTTTTCAGGTTAGAGAGATCGAACGACTGCCAAGGACACCGTATTGAACGGAGTTGTCCGTGAAATCGCAGGTCGAATCAATCAATACCGTGTCACGGAGGGAAACTCGTGAACAACCGTCACCCAAGGACCGCTGCCACAATACCCTTCGCCCTTGCCTTAATCTTTGGCGGCACCGCATCCGCACAGGAGTCCAGCATCACCGCGGACATCAACACGCAGCCTAACGCAACCTTGAGCGCCAAGGAACGTGTGGCTGTCTCTTTCGCGGCCGGGCGCATACTTGTACACGTCGACCAGGCGCGCCATGCAATCGCCGCGAACAATGTCGAAGCGGCCAAGCAGAATCTGCAAAAGGCCATGACGCTTGTGAACATCGTTGAGTCGGCATTGCCCACCTACACCGTCGCTACGAGTGTTAAGGCGAGCGGTATGTCCTATAAGGACAAGCGAAAGGTTCAACCGCTGGTGGTCGGGCTCTACGACGATCTGGACAAGGTTGCGGTATTGGACCCCGTCATGGAGGCGAAAAAGGAGGCCGCCAAGAAGGCTGGATTACCGCCCACCACGATAGAGCTGCTACTGGACTACTCTCAGGTGACCCTGAATGTCGCCGAGGCCAAGACACGCCTAAAAGCCGCCCAAAAAGCGCTTGATAACGACAACGGGAATCCGCAAAGCGCGGACCTGGCCCTCGCCCTCATCCAGACCCAGGCGGTGGATTTCTCGTATGTCACCATAGCCATTCCGTTGCGGGAAGCACGGGCGAATCTATTGCTGGCGCGCAATCTCGTGCAACAGGATCGGGCCCAGGATGCCCGTTTCGCATTGCTGGAGGCGGCTAATGCCCTGCAGAAGTATCAGAATCAAGTGGGTGATAACCGCGCCAAGCAGGTCAGCGACTTGCTTCAAGAGATCAACTCACTGGCGCAGAACATCAAACAAGGCGGGGCTAAAAACGCGGAGGACAAGATCACCGCGTGGCATGACCAGGTCGACCGCTGGTTTGGAGCCAGTTCAGCCGCACAAGGTTGATTCCCACTATATTCCCTAGTAGGGGCACGGCGCATCGTGCCCCTATTGGCAGCAGGGCGCACGCCATGGACGGCAGGGACCGCCTCAAGCAGTCTTGGCGGAGGTCAAGTCACACGGCCACATGGACTATGTACCCA
>JAKDMK010000505.1 GCA_030452365.1 Nitrococcus sp. | reverse complement strand
CCTGAACCGAATAGAAAAGCTGGGATTGCTATCCAGCAATTCTAATTATGGCGCGGAAGCCAAGGCTTGTTGGGCGTGAGCGCGCAGGGGATAGAGGAAGATGCGTTTGGGGGCGGCATTGTGGCGGCTGTGGTGGCGGTCTTGGCGGCCGCGGCCGGTGGTCAGGCCGACATCGATCCAGTTGGCTGCGCGGTAGCAGACTCCGGAGAAGCGCTGGGGATCGACCAGGGTTTCGCTCAGCCATGGCCGCAGCCCGTAGCAGGCCTCCCAATCGGCAAGTACGCGGCGCAGGGCGAGCGCCAGTACATGGCTTGCGAGGTGGGGCACGCGGACCCAGGGCAGAATCAGGAAACGGCTGTTGTTGATCAGGCGTGGCAAGTTGCGTTTGCGGGTGGCCTCGTTCCAGCCGATCCAGGCGTCGCGGGCGCGCATTCGCCAGGCTGGCGAGGAGAACTGCACTGCGCCCAAGATGCGCTCCCGGCCGGCGCTTGCCGCGATGAGGTAACGCAGCGACGCCCCGTAGGCGGTGCGATGGCCGAGGTAATGATGCCGGCCCATCAGCTCTCGCCACAGGGCGTGCTCGGCGGGCTGCTCGACGCGGATCAGGCCAATAGGCTGGAGGCTGCGCAAGGGGGCGCTCACGGGGGCTTTGGCCTCACCGTGCGCGCTCCTGGGTAGGGTGGTTGCGGCGCCGCGGGGACGTCCGGCACGCAGCGCCGGTAGCTCAAGCAGCTCAAGGGCCTCGAGCGCTTGGAGCAGGTCCCGGCATTCGCGGGTCTTCAGCCGCCCGTTGGGGCGTTCCCAGCCGAGCCACTCGCACACAGTGGCGGCCAGCTCGGTGCGGCTCAAATGCCGGAAGCGTGCCACGCATGCTTGGATCAGCTCGAGTTCTGCGCCGCTGAGCGGGGCGCCGCAGAAGGTTGGTAACGAGGGGGGCATCCTTTAGCTGGTATCGATGTAGCTGAGCTCCAGAGCCTGCATCATAAAGTCGAGCAGGGCCTCAAAGCTCTCAAAGCATAGGTAGCAGGTCAGCGCCTGGACGTGCTGGAAGAACATCTCGCGTGAGGATAACGCGCCACGGATCGCCCGGTACTTGCCGTTATCGAGATCGAGCACGGTGTGGATCAGGAAGGCCAGCAGATTGAGGCTTACCAGCGTAGTGGCGAGGTGATGCTTGCCGTGACCAAAATTGTGGGCAAGGTGGTAGCCCTGGGTTTTCAGAGTGTTGTTGTTCTCGTTTTCGATCTTCCAGCGCGCCCGTCCGGCCTCGACGAGATCGGCAACGTTGTCGGGCGTGATTGCGTGATTGGTAACGAAGGCGTTGCGATAGCACTCCTTGCCGTTCGCCTCGGTGGTGGTGATCTGGTACCAATTCACCTCGATCGCCCCCTCGCCAGCGCGCAGCGGCAGGTGGTTGGCGAACTCGTAGGTATCGATTTCCCGTCGGCGCCCTTTGCGACGGGGCACCAGAATTTGCTCGACATGGCCCGTCCGACGCAGCGCGTCCAGCCATTCGTAGAGGGTCTTGTGGGACGTGGGCTTGCACACGAACAGGAAACTGAACCCGGCCCCGAGTGCGGCCTCGCACAGCGGCTGGTGGGCATAGAGGTCGTCGCCGAGCAGCGTCACCTTGCGCTCGCGGTAATGTTCCGCACACCGGTTCATCCAGCGCTTCGCCGCGGCATGTTCCGAGTCCTGCTTGTCGTGACCATCCTGGGGCGTGACGAACTCCGGCTGCAACGCCAGCACCCGGTTGCGACCCGGTGCGACGATCACCGGCGTCACCACGGTGTGCGAATAGCTCACCTTGCCGCTGCGGTGCTCACGCACGGTGCACTGATCACAGCGGATGCACTGTGAGCTGTGGTACTGGACCCCGTCCAGGGCGATCAGGAGCTGATCATTGAGCACGCGAAAGGCTTCCACGTAGCCCTCGGCCTCAAGCTGCGCCTCGATCCGGTTGAACATCGGAAACACGGCCTCGGGCGGAACGTAATCGATCAGATCCCGGATGTGGTTGTCCGAGGGGATCTCGGTCATGGCGAACAGCGTCTTAGCGTTGCTCTGGCCGCGCGCCTGCTGCATCGCCGTCTGGTGGGCCAGGAACGATGGGCTCTGCGTCCAGAACACCGAGAATGCCGCCAGCACCACGTCTTCCATGGCAAAGCGGGTGTTGCGCCCGGTGCGCTTATCCGGAAATGTGCTGGCAAGGTTCCGCAGCTCGCCGATCAGATCGTCGAAACCCAAGCCACCGCAAACTGCCGCCCCCGCCCGTGCCGCCATTCGCTCACGCCCGCTACCCATGCTCGATGCTGTTGTACCGGATCAGCGGGCATTTGTCCAGCGGTTTCCGCAGGCCGATGTCAAAATTAGAATTGCTG
>JAKDMK010000504.1 GCA_030452365.1 Nitrococcus sp. | reverse complement strand
TCGTTTTTTGCTGTAACATCAAGGCCTTATAGCTTAACTAAGTGCCATTCTGGTCTGTCCCCTATTATTCTTTATTGCGGGGAGTACCCCACTGACTCGCCTTACCGCCGGCGGGGTCGTGGCCTGCCGGTGGGACAATCCCGTCGGCATCTCTCCAAGTGAATTTTTCGGGGCTCAACACCTTCAAGGTCGGCTCCACCCGTTACCCTTGCACCTCGCCTGCTTTCGCGCCTACGCATCAACCCGCCCGTTGCCGGACAGGCTGCAAGGCTCGATACCGGGCCCGTGGCTAGCGGTTACCCGGGCGGGATTCCCACCCGCTCAAATTGGGCGGCCTTGCCAGGCCGCTGCTGTCCCCTATTGCATAGAACCGCGGAAGAACATCAACAAAAAATCGTGACGTTTGCATACTATGTATGCAATAGTATGCTTATGAGCGATGTTGCACGTGTGACCATTACCCTCACGGCCGAAATGGCCCAGGCCGTCAAAGGAGCCGTGGCGGCGGGCGAGTACGCCTCAAGCAGCGAGGTTGTCCGTGAAGCCCTGCGGGACTGGCGGCGCAAACGCGCCTTGCAGGCCCAGGAGCTCGACTCCCTGCGCGCCGATATTCAGGCAGGCCTGGAAGATATCGAGGCCGGGCGCGTCCACGATTTCGATGCCGGACGCATCGTTCGGAAGGGCAGGCAGCAATTCGATCCCGCACCCTCCGAATAACCGAACAAGCCGAAGACGATCTGGCGGATATCTGGGCCTTCATCGCGCAGGATAATCCCAAAGCGGCCAGCGATTTCATTCATGAAATCCAGGAGCGGTTTGCGCCGCATCTGGAGAATCCGGAGATCGGGCCGGCCCGCGATTGTCTCTCACCGGGGCTGCGCGTTCATTTCCATCGGCGCTACGCCATCTATTACCGCTTTACGCAGCGCGAGGTCATCATCCTGCGCGTGGTGCAGGGATCGCGCGATGCGTACGCATTGACCGGCCTGGAAGAGTCATAGCCCTGCAAGGGCTTACATCTCCCGATCCCGGCCCCCGCCGCCGCGCCCGCGCTCCTCGCGTCCCTTCTCCAGCCGCGCCTTGACCTCCCTGGACCGCGCCTGCACCCGCCGCTTGAAATCATCCACATCCACGCCCCCCGCCGGCGGCTCCCGCGCGGGATCGGCGAACGCCTTCCGCATATCCACCCGGCCTCGCCGGGTTCGCGCCACTAGGCGCGGACTCCGTCCCTTCCATGTTGGCTTTGACCAACCTATATAGCTTTTATGTCGCCGAAAATAAACATCGCGCTTGGCAGCGAGTTCCGTCGTCACATATGATGCTTTGAGTAAACATATTGCGTATTTAGGTTGCTTCAAACCAACATGTCGAATACGAGCAAGATCACAGAATCCCCCCCGGCCGCGGTCGAAGAAGCCCTCAGGCGGCTGGGCCGCAACATTCGGATCGCGCGGCTGCGCCGCAAATTGCGGATTGAGGACGTCGCCGAACGGATTGGCGCGTCGCGCTTCACGGTGTCCGATCTGGAAAAGGGTAAGCCCGCCACATCGGCCGCCGCCTATTTCGGGGCGCTGTGGGCACTCGGCCTGATCGATCAGGCCGCCGAACTGGCGGACCCGGACCGTGACGAAGAGGGCAAAACCCTCGAAAGTGCCCGCCAACCGACGCAGGCGCCGCGCCGCAGGAGGCTCGACAATGACTTCTGAGGGCGAGTGCTATGTCTATATCGTCCTACCCGGCGAGACGGAATTCGTCACCGCCGGTCGCCTCCACGTGTCCATAACGCGGGACGGCGCACCGCTGGGGCAGTTCGTTTACGGTCGCCGCTACCTCGCCCGGAACGATTCCGTCGAACTCGACCCCGTCGAGCTGCGCCTTGCGCGCCATACCTATGAAACGGTGCGAATGAAGGGGTTCTTCGGCGCGATCCGTGATTCGATGCCGGATTACTGGGGGCGGCGCGTCATCGAAAGGCACAGCGGCCATACCCAGCTCGAAGAATTCGACTACTTGATGCAAGGCGCGGACGACCGCGCTGGCGCGCTGGGGTTCGGCCTCGGGGTCGAGCCGCCTGCCCCGCGCCGGCAATTCAACCGCACGCTCGATCTGGACCGGCTTCAAAAGGCCGTCGACGCCATTATCGCCGACGATCCCGAGCGCGCCGGATCGGCTCGCGCCCAAGCGGGAGAATTGCTGCTCGAAGGCACGTCGATGGGCGGTGCGCGCCCTAAAGCCGTAGTTCAGGACGATCATGCGCTTTGGCTCGCCAAGTTCGGCCGCCAGGACGACCGCTGGAATCACCCGCGCGTCGAGCACGCGCTGCTGCTGCTGGCGGGCGTGTGCAACATCGCTGCTGCCGACAGCCGCATCGAAACGATCGGC
>JAKDMK010000503.1 GCA_030452365.1 Nitrococcus sp. | reverse complement strand
GCTGCCCACCCAAGTAATCGCCACACGTGCCTGTGGCCCGCCCCAGCGATCTAGGGCCTGTTGGTTCGCACACCGCCATCCCGCTTCCACCTCGCAATACTTGCGGTAGGATAGAGCGATGTCCCGGCGCAATCTGAATCAGCCTAGAAAGGGCCGCGGCGCGCTGAGTAATCGCTCATCGCGCTACAACGCCACGTCGGTGGAAGCTTTCGATGACGGCTGGGAAAGCGATGAGGAGCCGGAGAAGCTGCGCACGGAAGTCTTTCGCGACCCAAGCCGCTCGATCATAACCTATAACGAGTCACCGGATATTCCATTCGACCGCTCGATCAACCCCTTCAAGGGCTGTGAGCATGCTTGCGCGTATTGCTTCGCCCGCCCTACGCACGCCTACCTTGGTTTGTCGCCTGGGCTCGATTTCGAGAGCAAGATATTTGCGAAGTTCGAGGCCGCGGAGCGCTTAGTCGAGGAGTTGGCAAAGGCAAGGTATAAGCCGGCTGTCATTGCGTTGGGCGCCAATACCGATCCCTATCAGCCGCTGGAGCGAAAGCTCAGGATCACTCGCGGCATCCTGCAGGTACTGCACGACTGCCACCACCCCGTTGCTGTTGTCACCAAATCGGCGCTTGTCGAGCGCGACATCGACCTACTGGCGCCGATGGCACAGCGCCAACTCGCGCAGGTCGCGGTGTCCGTCACCTCATTGAATGCCGAGCTCAGCCGCCGCCTTGAGCCACGGGCGAGCGCACCGGCGCGGCGATTGCGAGCCATCAGAACCTTGGCCGACGCCGGCATTCCAGTCACGGTGCTGTTTGCGCCGGTGATTCCGGCGCTTAATGAGACGGAGATGGAAGATGTGCTCGGTGCGGTGCGCGAGGCAGGTGCCCAAGCAGCTGGGTATGTGCTCCTGCGACTGCCGCTTGAGGTCAGCGAGATTTTCCAGGAATGGCTAAGCGTGCATGCGCCTCTCAAGGCCAGGCATATTATGAGCTTGGTGCGGCAGATGCGCGAGGGGAAGGTCTACCAATCCGAATTCGGCACCCGCATGCGCGGCAAGGGTATTTTCGCCGAGCTTATCCACAAGCGATTTACACTCGCCTGCGCACGGCTGGGTCTGAATCAGCGCCGCCTTGAGCTTGACTGCACGCAGTTCATTGCGCCCCGCCCGTCGGGGTCACAGCAATCGTTGTTCTAGATCGGAGCAAACTACGCCCGGCGTTGTCAAATATGGAGTGGTGCGCCATCAGGCCAGTGCGCTTGCCGCGGGGCGTGGACGCAAAACACAGCAATTCCCACAGCACGCCTGAGGCATAACCCATGATCATCAGGACCCTGGCCGAGCTGACCGCAACCCCGCACTCGGTGGACGCGGGCAACTGGATCAGCCGCGGGCTGATACTGGCCCGCGACGGCCTGGACTATTCGCTGCATGACACTATTATGCACGCCGGCAGCGAGACCGAGCTGCATTTCCCCCAGCAGGTTGAATCCGCCTACTGCATCGAAGGCGAAGGCGAGATCATCTCGCTCGACGATGGCGCGCGCCACCGGCTCGCGCCCGGCAGCCTGTACATCCTCAACCGGCACGACCGCGTGCGCCTGCGCGCGATCACCGAGCTGCGCCTGGTGTGCCTGTTTTCACCGCCGCTCGCCGGCGGCGAACGGCTGGACGAGGCCGGCCGTTACGTTGTCGCGCCAGGGGCGCAGCGGGCGCTGCGCAAGAAAAATGTGTTCGTTGTCGGTCTCAACGAGTTCAACCTAAACCGCCTGCAATCAATCCGCAACGCAGAAAACTATAACTTTCTCAAGCTGCTCGACATCGAGGACGTGATCGAGCGCGAACACTACGATATCGATTACATCCTGGAGAAGGCGCGCGCCCAACTCAGCGCCTATCCGGGCCCGGTGGACGGCCTGATCCACTACATCGACTTCCCCGTGAGCACCACCGCACCCATACTCTGCCAGGAATTCGGCCTGCCCAGCGCCTTTCTGGAAGCGGTACTCAAGTGCGAGCACAAATACTGGAGCCGCATCGAGCAACGACGCTGCATCGCAGCGCACATTCCGAGTTTCGCCGCCTTCGACCCCTTCGATGACGGCGCGCTCGAAGGCCTAGGACTGGAGTTCCCCTTCTGGGTCAAGCCGATCAAGGCGTTTTCCTCCTACCTTGGATTTCTCATCCGCAACGAACGCGACTGGGCCGGCGCCATCGAGCAGATACGCGCCCACATCGGCCGCTTCGAAGCGCCCTTCGACCGTTTGCTGGCCAGGGTGGAGCTGCCGGCGGAAGTGTCCGGCATCGGCGGCGGCAGTTGCATCGCCGAATCCATCATCGGCGGCCGCCAGTGTACCCAGGAGGGCTTCGTGCACAAGGGCGCGGTGCGAGTTTACG
>JAKDMK010000502.1 GCA_030452365.1 Nitrococcus sp. | reverse complement strand
GTCGGGCGAGACCAACGTTCGGTATCTGCGGGAGAACGACGTTTCTATTTGGGACGCGTGGGCCGATGAGTCGGGCGATCTCGGTCCCATTTACGGCAAGCAGTGGCGGCGTTGGGCAGCGCCGGATGAAGGCGAGATAGACCAAATCCGAGTGCTCATCGAGGAGATCCAGGCCAACCCGAGCTCTCGGCGGCAAGTCGTGAGCGCTTGGAACGTCGCCGATCTCCCTAACATGGCATTGGCACCATGCCACTGCCTGGTGCAAACCGCCGTCATGGGTGGGCGGCTGCACCTGCAGCTCTACCAGCGATCCGCTGACGTATTCCTCGGGCTGCCATTCAATATCGCCAGCTATGCGCTGTTGTTGACAATGCTAGCGCAGCAGTGCCGGCTAAAGCCCGGCGCGCTCGTCTGGACCGGTGGCGATGTCCATGTCTACCGAAATCACCTCGATCAGGTACAGCTCCAGATCGGACGCAAGCCCTACCCTCTGCCACACCTGCACATCAAGCGGCAGCCGCCGTCCATTTTCGATTACGCCTACGACGATTTCGAATTAATCGGCTATCAATATCATCCTCACATCAAGGGGCAGGTCGCAGTCTGATAACGCAAGGCGGCAACGAGGTTGGGCCTTAAACCTGGGCACATCCAAATCCCACAAGCTATGTGGTGGTCAATGGGCGGCTCCCCGGCTGTCCGCCGTATTGATCGGCTTCGGTAAATTGGCCGCGCCATGGCCATCGAAGCTGTCGGCACTCGACATGTTCCACATCCGTGCATAGAACTCCCCTTCGATCCTCCCTGCAAGCAACTCGCCAGGTTTGACAAAGTAATGTAGTTGGGAAAAAAGGCGGATCTCCGTATCGCTTACTCGTCTGACTAAATGCTTGGCCTCCAATTGCGCGGGATGCGCGAGCCCCGCGGCCGCAAGCAGCTCAGCCAGCGCCCGCAGCGTGTTGCGATGGAAGTTGTAAACCCGTTGCGCCTTGTCCTCGACCACCAGAGCCCGCTGTCGCAACGGATCCTGAGTGGTCACCCCGGTGGGGCAGCGGTTGGTATGGCAGCTCTGCGCCTGAATACAGCCGATGGCAAACATGAAACCGCGGGCGCAATTGGCCCAGTCGGCCCCAATGGCCAGGATGCTGGCGATATCGAAGGCGCTGATAATCTTACCGCTGGCACCGATGCGAATCTTCTCGCGCAGATTCAATCCAACGAGGGTGTTATGCACGAGCAGAACACCCTGTCGCAGGGGCGCGCCCATATGATCTGTGAACTCCACCGGCGCCGCGCCGGTGCCACCCTCGGCGCCGTCGACCACGATAAAGTCGGGCACAATCCCGGTTTCCAGGATCGCCTTGGCAATGCCCATGAACTCCCAGGGATGGCCCAGGCAAAATTTGAAACCTACCGGCTTGCCTGCCGATAAATCGCGCAGACGGGCGATAAACTGAAGCAGCTCGATCGGGGTGGAAAATGTACTGTGACGCGTGGGCGAGACACAGTCCTGGTCCATCGCAATGCCACGAGTTGCCGCAATTTCAGCGGTGATTTTATGCCGCGGCAGGATCCCCCCGTGGCCCGGCTTAGCCCCTTGGCTGAGCTTGATCTCAATCATTTTCACCTGGGAGTTGCGCGCTTGCTCGCGAAAGAGCTGCGCGCTGAAGCTGCCATCGTTGTTACGGCAACCGAAATACCCACTACCCAACTCCCAGATCAGATCGCCGCCCGCTTCACGATGATAGGGACTAATACTGCCCTCTCCAGTGTCGTGGGCGAATTGGCCGAGCTTGGCGCCGGCGTTTAAGGCGCGAATGGCGTTTGCGCTAAGTGAACCAAAGCTCATTGCGGAAATATTGAACAGCGAAGCCGAGTACGGCTGCAGGCATTGCGGCCCCCCGATTTTCAGCCGAAAGCCCTTAGGATTAGCCAATGCGGCCGGGCACATGGAATGTCCGATGAACTCAAATCCCGGCTGGTACACGTCGATCAGGGTGCCGAATGGTTTAACATCGCTCTCGTTTTTGGCGCGCGCGTAGACAAGCGCGCGCTGCGCCCGCGAAAAAGGCAATGGTTCGCGGTCACCTTCCAGCAGATACTGGCGGATTTCCGGGCGGATACTTTCCACCAGGTAGCGGATATTGCCGAGTATCGGGTAATTGCGCCGCACGGCATGGCGACTTTGAAGGAGATCGATCAGACCGACCAGCACCAGCAGTCCGAACAGGACAGTGAGCGGCCAACGCCACGCGAAGGCGACGAACGGTAGGGTGACCAAAGCGATTACACAAGCACAGAAAAAAGCGTAGCGACTAAGCAACGACAGGTTCATTGGGCATCCATAGACAATCACCGGCAGGCTCCTCCTATGAAAATAATCGTAACCTGCTGTCCTAACACGGG
>JAKDMK010000501.1 GCA_030452365.1 Nitrococcus sp. | reverse complement strand
CTCTGGGCCGCTCAACCGTATTGATCCACGGCGCCTGCAGCAGGCTGCGGCGCATTGGGCAGCGCGCCTGCGCGATCTGCCGCGGCCGCTAATCGCGTTGCTGGTCGGCGGCAACAGCTCCAGCTACACGCTGGATGCGGTAACGGCGCGCCGGCTGGGTCGGGAGGCGAGCGGCTATGCGCGGGAGGCAGGCGGGACGCTGCTGATCACCACCAGTCCCCGAACACCGCCAGAGGCGATGCAGGAGCTATTCGAGGCCGTGGACTGTCCAGCATTTCGGCATGCCTGGCGCCCGCAGGATCCGGATAATCCATACCTTGGTTTCCTGCAGCTCGCCGATCGCTTTATCGTTACGGCGGATAGCGCCTCGCTGGTGATCGAAGCCTGTGGCACCGGCAAACCGGTAGCGGTATTTTACTGGCCATCCCGCCACCGCCGCCGCGATCACCATGGCGGCGGAGGTGGGCTGCAGTCTGCGCAGCGTAGGTGGCGCCATAAGGTTTTCGATGGGTTCGTGAATTGGGGCCTGATCAAGCCAGCGCGCGATTTTACGGCCTATTACCGGGTGCTCGAGGAGCATGGCTTGATCACTGCATTTGGCCAGGAACGGATGAGTCGGGCACGGCAGCCGCTGGATGATATGGAGCGCGCGGTGGCACGCATTCGCCAACTGATGTCATCCCGCTTCGCCGGCCGCTGAGGCGGCAAAGGGCCAAATATCTGGTCAGATGGTGTAAATCGCGGCGCGGCCACGCGCTTTGGTGTCCTTCAAACTTTATGTCATGGAAGCCTATGACCTACCTAAACTATGCTCAATTGGAAGCGCTGGATGTGGAGGCCTTCCGCAACCGTTTGCCTTACCCCTGGTGCAACCCTGAAGATTTGTTGACGGAGCCGGGTTACCTTCAGCTGTTACAGACATTGCCCGATGTGTCGCTGTTTACCTCCACGTTCGGGATCCAGCGTTCGCACGGCCAACAGCCCCACGATCGCTTCGCCTTGGAGTATCGTGAGGATCTCGAGGTGGCCGCGCCCTGGCATGCATTCGTGGAGGAGCTGCGCGGCTCGGAGTACAGCCGGTTTCTGCGGCGCCTGTTCGGCCGCGGCGGGTTCAAGCTTAGATTTCATTGGCATTACACCCCCCGAGGCTGCTCGGTCTCGCCCCACTGCGACGCCAAGCGCAAGCTGGGCTCGCATATCTTCTACTTCAATACCGCGGACGATTGGGATCCCACCTGGGGCGGTGAAACGCTCATTCTCGACGATCGCGATCGGTTCAAGCGCAACTCGGCACCGGCTTTCGCCGACTTCGACCAAGCGTTTGCCGGCGAAAGCCTCGGCAACCGCAGCTTGTTGTTTCAGCGTCAGGGCAACTCCTGGCATGGAGTCCACGAGATCCGCGCCCCCGAGGGGCACTATCGCAAGGTATTCATCGTCGTAATCAACGATCGCCTGCGGTCCGGTTTGCGGCGCATCAGTGCGCGCCTGAGGGGTGAGGCTATACGTGATTATTGAACCGGCGCCAGATGGCGCCGCGGTATCCGGCCAGGAGCTGAAGTCCAGGAGCACGGCTGTTGTTGTGCTAGGTGCCGGGCGCAGCGGTACCAGTGCGCTTACCCGCGGTGTGCAGGCGCTGGGTGTCAACCTGGGCAACCGGCTGCGGCGAGGCCGCGGCAAGAACCCTACCGGCTTTTTTGAAGATCGCGATCTATTGGCGATCAATAAGCGCTTGAAGCGCGAGCTCGGTATCACCGGCGAGAGCGTACGCCTCATACCGCCGTCTCACTGGGATAGTCCCAATGTTCACCGGTTGCGGCAACGCGCCGTAAAGACGATCAAGCGGCGTTTCGGCGATAGCCGACTGTGGGGCTTCAAGTACGCCAGAACCCTGCGCCTGCTGCCGTTTTGGGAGGCGGTGCTGCGCGAGCTGGATCATGATGTGCGCTACGTGGTGGCGGCACGCAATCCGCTGAGCGTGGGGCATTCGCGCGCTCAGCTCGATGCGAAGCGGGGCGTGCAGGTTAAGAGTGACCTAGAGTGGCTAATCAACGTCGTCCCCTATTTTCGCACAGCGGCTCAGCGAACCTTCGTCGTGGTCGACTACGATGCCATGATCGCAAGCCCAGCCCGTCAGCTCGAGCGCTTGGCCAGGGGTTTGCGCATCGAGCTCACTGAACAGGCCCAGGCTGACATAAGGACCTTCGGGACCGAGTTTTTGCAACTCAGGATGCGCCATAGCCGATTCAGCATGGAGGATCTCGAATCCAGCCAAACACTCGATCCCTTGGTGCGTGATGCCTATCGCTGGCTGGATCAGCTGGCTCACGACGAGATCGCGCCAGATTCCGATGCGCTCTGGACCGACTGGCAGCGGATCGAGCAGGCGCTTTCGGCGCGCGCGCCGCTG
>JAKDMK010000500.1 GCA_030452365.1 Nitrococcus sp. | reverse complement strand
TGGTCGGGGTGAGAGGATTTGAACCTCCGACCACCTGCACCCCATGCAGGTGCGCTACCAGGCTGCGCTACACCCCGTGTGAGTCATGAAGCATACACCAGTTCGCTCCATGCCGACACAGGTCGTGCTTCAGCGCTTAAGCAGCGCGAGGATGTCTTCCAGCTCGAAGCGGATCTGACGGATGACCTGGTGGCTCTGGCTCAGATCCTCTCTTGCACCCTCACCGGAGAGTTTTTGCCGCGCCCCGCCAATCGTATATCCCTGATGATAAAGCAAAGAGCGGATTTGACGGATTAGGATGACATCCTGGCGCTGGTAATAACGCCGGTTGCCGCGGCGCTTGACCGGCTTGAGCTGGGGAAACTCCTGCTCCCAGTAGCGCAGCACGTGCGGCTTCACAGTACACAGCTCGCTGACTTCGCCTATGGCGAAATAGCGCTTTGCCGGAATTGCCGGCAGTTCGTCATTGTTTGAGGTTTCCAGCATAGGTCTCTACCCGCGCTTTGAGCTTCTGGCCCGGGCGGAACGTCACCACGCGCCGAGCGCAGATGGGGATTTCCTCACCGGTCTTTGGATTGCGTCCAGGACGTTCATTCTTATCCCTGAGGTGGAAGTTACCAAAACCCGAGAGCTTGACGGGAGTCCCTTGCTCGAGAGCAGAGCGTATTTCCTCGAAGAAGTTCTCCACCAACTCCTTCGCCTCGCGCTTGTTGAGGCCAAGCTCCTCAAACAATTGCTCGGCCATATCCGCCTTGGTCAATGCCATACTGCTGGCTACTCCCGCAATTCCGCCTTGAGTTGTGTTTTCAGCCCGCCGAGCACACGGCCCATGAATGCCTCCATGTCCTTCTCCGTTAGAGTGCGTGAAGAATGCTGCAAAATCAAGCCTATGGCTAAACTCTTTCGGCCCGCAGGCACCCCTTGGCCGTGATAGACATCAAAAATCACGATATCGCGCAGATACTCGCCCGCCACGGTGCGGATACAATCAAGCACATGCTGTGCCGCAACGGCCTCGTCGATGACAATCGCCAGATCCCGACGAATCGAAGGGTAACACGACAGGTCCTGAAAATTAGGCACTATGGCGTCCTCGATCTGCTCCAACAGCAGCTCGAAGGCGTAGATTGGAGCACTGAGATCGAGTGTGCGCTGAGCCCGCGGGTGCAATGCGCCAATCCAGCCAATAGCATGTTCCTGGCGGTAAATACGCGCACTCTGGCCGGGATGCAGCGCCGGATGCGCCTCGGGAGCAAAGCGAAAGGCCTCGGGTTCTCCCGTCAATGCCAACAGCGCCTCTACGTCTCCTTTGACATCGAAGAAATCCAGCGCCCGCTTTGGCGCGCCCCACTGCTCCGGCCAAGCGGACCCGTAGGCCACGCCGGCGATGGCTGGCTCCTGATTAAGCTCGTCGAGGCTGCCGCTAAAGCGCAATCCGCTCTCGAATAGCCGAATTCGTTCGTGCTGGCGCTTTTGGTTGTGCAGCAGCGCGCGAATCAAGCCCGGCCAGAGGCTGGTGCGCATGACCGCAAGATCTGCGGAGATTGGGTTGGCCAACGGGATTGGTGTCGTTCCCGGGTTCAGAACCTGCTCTAGCTCCCGCGCCACGAAACTATAGGTGATTGCCTCCTGATAGCCCCGATCGATCAACGCTTGGCGCATGCGGCGTATTGGGATCAGCCGTTCCGGGCGGGCGCCCATCGCGAGCTGTGCCGGGGCTCGCCGCGCCGGCAGCTCGTCGTACCCCCAGACGCGGGCAACCTCCTCGATCAGATCCACTTCGCTCGTGATATCAAAGCGATAGCCTGGCACGCGCACGGACCAAGCGCCTGAGCTCGATTCGCTAACGCGCATTCCCAATCGCTCGAGGATATCCCGCATGTCGTTGCAAGGAATTTCGCTTCCGAGTAGCCGCGTGACCCGCGCCGGCCGCAACGTAAGCTCGACCGCGCGCGGAAGATGAGCCGGGGCAGTCGCCTCGATGACCGGTCCAGGCCGGCCCCCAGCGATCTCGATGAGCAGCCGTGTTGCCCGCTCCATGGCGATGCGCGGCAAGTTCGGATCGACGCCGCGCTCGAAGCGGTGAGAAGAGTCGGTATGGAGGCCATAATTGCGGCCACGCCCGGCAATCGTTTGTGCGCAAAAGAACGCCGCCTCGAGAAAGAGATCGAGTGTTTGCTCGGTGACCGCCGTGTGCGCGCCGCCCATAATACCCGCTATCGCGACCGCTCGGCGCTCATCGGCAATCACCAGTGTGTACTCATCAAGCTCCACGGTATCGCCGTTGAGTAGCGCCAGGCGCTCGCCCTTGCCGGCCCGGCGAACCCGGATGCCGCCCTCCAGAGTCGAGAGATCAAAGGCATGCAGCGGCTGACCGAGCTCGATCATTACGTAATTGGTGACATCCACT
>JAKDMK010000015.1 GCA_030452365.1 Nitrococcus sp. | reverse complement strand
TTAGTAACACTCCCTCCCCGCCAGGCGCTTGACCACATACATCGTCTGCAACAGCGGCTGGTCGAACCCGGTCTGGTACTTATCCGCGACCAGGAGCACCCGGTAGTCCTCGCGCTCGAAGGCCTCGGCTCGTCAAACGAGGTCTTGGTCTTGAACTTCGGCGTGGCGGTGAAGCCGAAGAAGCTCAAATTGGGCTGCCGCGCTCGCGCGGCATCAATATCGCCGACCTGCAGGTGCAGCCCCTCGCCCAGACGCAGGCCGAGGCTGTAGTGGGTGGAGTAGTCGGTCAACCGCTGCTCGGCTGGCGGCACGCGTTGGGTCGGCACGGCGCACGCTTGTAACAATAGGAATCAGCCGGCACGCGCCTCAAGGGCGGCGACAGCAGGCAGCTTTTTCCCCTCCAGGAACTCCAGAAACGCCCCCCCGCCGGTGGAAATATAGGAAATCCTGTCACTGACACCGTACTTGGCAATTGCCGCCAACGTATCGCCGCCACCGGCAAGGGAGAATGCACCGCTGGAGGCGATTGCCTCCGCCAAAGCTTGGGTGCCGTCACCAAAGTGGTCGAATTCGAACACGCCAACCGGCCCATTCCAGACGATCGTGCCGGCTTGATCGAGGGTTTGCGCATAGCGAGCGGCCGTACGTGGCCCTATGTCCAGAATGAGATCATCCTGCGCCACTTGATCGAGGGTCTTGATGACCGCCTTGGCCTTTTCATCGAACACCTTGGCACAGGCAACGTCCTCAGGAAGCGGAATTCCTCCGCCTTTGGCGGTGGCGGCCGCCATGAGCCGCTTCGCCGCATCCAGTAGATTCGGCTCGTGCAGTGATTGACCGACCGGATAGCCGGCGGCGGCAATGAAGGTATTGGCAATGCCACCACCGACGATGAGTGCGTCGACAACGTCCGCCAACGACTCGAGCACAGTCAGTTTGGTGGAGACTTTTGAACCTCCGACGATGGCGATCATGGGCCTGGCCGGCTGCTCAAAGGCATTGCCGAGCGCGTCCAATTCAGCGACCAGCAACGGGCCCGCGCAGGCCTGCGGGGCGAAACGGGCCACTCCGTGAGTCGAAGCCTGGGCGCGATGCGCGGTGCCGAAAGCGTCCATGACATAGATATCGCAGAGCGCGGCCATCTTCTTCGCCAATGCCGCATCATCGGCCAGCTCGCCCTGATTGAAACGCACGTTCTCGCACAGAACGACCTCACCGGCGGCGGGCTCTATGTCGTGGAGCCATTCCCGAACCAGACGCACCGGTTGCCCGAGCAGCTTGGACAGGTGCTCGGCAACCGGGGCAAGCGAGTAGCGCTCATCGAAGCGCCCTTCCTCGGGTCGCCCGAAGTGGCTCATGAGCATGACTTTCGCGGAGGCTGCGAGCGCATGGCGGATGGTAGGGAGGCAGGCCCGCAGCCGCGTATCGTCGGTAACCTTCGCGTTTTTCACCGGAACGTTGAGGTCTTCCCGAATCAGAACCCGCTTGCCGGCCAAATCCAAATCGGTCATACGCAGTACGCCCATATGCTTCAATGTCTCCCAAATAGCCAAACCCGAGACTCTAGAATACGACCGGACACGCGCTTTGGCACGCATCCGGTGCGTCTGCCTATCACCGTGTAGCCAGGCTTACTTCGCCTTCATCAACGCAAGCGCCGTATCGAGCATGCGATTGGAAAACCCCCACTCGTTGTCGTACCAAGAGCAAACCTTGACCAGCCGATCACCGGCCACCTTGGTCAGGGTCGCATCGAAAATAGACGAATGTGGGTCGTGGTTGAAGTCGATCGATACCATTGGCCCGTCGCTGTAAGCCAGCACACCCCGAAGCGGGCCCTGTGCGGCATCCTTGAGCGCACCATTGACCTCCTCGACAGAGGTGTTGCGGCTTGCGGTGAAGGTCAGATCGACGAGCGAGACATTGATGGTTGGAACACGCACCGCGAAGCCATCGAGCTTGCCATTGAGCTGCGGCAGCACCAAGCCAACCGCTGCTGCGGCCCCGGTTTTGGTCGGAATCTGCGACATTACGGCACTGCGCGCGCGGCGCAAATCGCTATGATAGACATCGGTTAGCACTTGGTCGTTGGTGAAGGAATGGATCGTGGTCATCAACCCGTATTCTACCCCAATGGCCGAATGCAGTACCTTGGCTAAGGGAGCCAGGCAGTTAGTGGTACAGGAAGCGCAGGAGATCACGGTGTGGCTGGACGCCAGCGTCTCCTCGTTTACGCCATAGACAACGGTGGCATCGACGCCCTTGGCCGGCGCCGAGATGATGACCTTCTTGGCGCCACCTTCCAGATGCGCGGCGGCTTTCTCTCTGGTGGCGAACAAGCCGGTGCACTCCAGCACCGCATCCACACCGAGATGACCCCAAGGCAGCTTGGCGGGATCACGTTCGGAGAGAACACGGATCGGGTCCCCGTTGACCACCAGATTGCCCTCGCTTACCTCGACGCTACCGGGGAACTTGCCGTGGGCCGAGTCATAGCGCGTCAAATGGGCATTTGTCTCGGCATCGCCGAGATCGTTGATCGCCACGACCCGAATCTCATCCGTGCGGCCCGCCTCGTAGAGGGCGCGCAGTATGTTGCGACCGATACGGCCGTAACCGTTGATACCAACCTTTATGGCCATAGTTCTCTCCCAAGCTGACTTGACAATTGAATGATTGGTAACGCCGGGGGCTCAGAGCAGGCTCTTGACTGTCTCGACCACCCTATCGGTAGTCAGTCCGAAGTGCCGATAAACAGCCCGGCACGCCTGCCGCCGGCAGCGCGACATTCTCGCTGAGATGCCGATCTCAGGCAAGGCGGCATGCGCGCAGGTTTATCGTTTGACTTGAAATTACCGGCGAACTAAGAGAGCCTTCTCTTACTCGCTCGTGGTGGCACGGATTAGCTTGTAATTGCATCGTATCAACCGGGATCTCGGCGCGGGGCATGCGTGGAACGCACCGACACTTCCGCTTGCCTAACCCATTCCACGGAATACCGCTTGTAGCAATACCGGCGTGCGCGACGCCTTGTCTTGTAAGAAAAATGGCCGCCGTCACGGCGTCGTGATAAATGTCAACACACCCGAATAGGTTCCTGTCCGGCGGATGGAGCCCATGCTCGATCGGATTAGGTTAACGGAGTCGAAGAAATGATCAAAGAATATCTATTCACATCCGAGTCCGTATCGGCGGGCCATCCGGACAAGGTAGCGGATCAGATCTCCGACGCCGTTCTGGATGCTGTCCTCGCCCAAGACCAACGGGCTCGAGTGGCTTGTGAGACGCTGGTGAAGACCGGCATGGTGATCATCGCCGGCGAAATCACCACCAGTGCCTGGGTGGATCTTGAGGAGCTGACTCGACGAACGATCAATGAGATCGGCTATGACCACTGCAGCATGGGTTTTGATGGCGATGCTTGCGCGGTGCTAAACGCCATCGGCAAGCAATCACCCGATATCGCCCAGGGGGTCGATCGGCAGCGGCCGGAGGAACAAGGAGCTGGTGATCAGGGCCTTATGTTCGGCTATGCCTCCAACGAAACGGATGTCTTGATGCCGGCACCGATCACGTATGCGCACCGCCTAGTCAAGCGCCAGGCCGATGTGCGCAAGAGTGGCCGGCTACCTTGGCTGCGCCCGGATGCAAAAAGTCAGATCACCTTTCGCTACGAGGACAATCGACCGGTGGGGATAGAGGCCGTTGTGCTCTCAACCCAGCATGCCGCGGATATCAAAGATACCGATCTGCATGAGGCGGTAATGGAAGAGATTATCAAGCCAATACTACCAGGCGAATGGCTCGATCGGCGGACCCAGTACCTGATCAATCCGACCGGCAAGTTCGTCATCGGTGGCCCAGTAGGAGACTGTGGTCTGACCGGGCGCAAAATCATCGTCGATACCTACGGAGGTATGGCGCGGCACGGCGGAGGGGCGTTCTCCGGCAAGGATCCATCCAAGGTGGATCGCTCGGCGGCCTACGCCTGTCGTTATGTCGCCAAGAACATTGTCGCGGCTGGCTTGGCCGAGCGCTGCGAAATACAAGTGTCTTATGCAATCGGCGTTGCGGAACCGACATCCATCTGAATCGAAACCTTCGGCACCGGCCAGTTGGCCGAGGTTCGACTGGTGGAGCTGGTACGAGAGTTTTTCGATCTGCGCCCCTACGGCATCCTGAAAATGCTTGATCTGATCCGACCGATCTACCAGGAGACGGCGGCATACGGCCACTTCGGTCGCGAGGAGGAGAACTTTACCTGGGAGAAGACGGACAAGGCCGAGGGGTTGCGTGAGGCCGCCGGCTTGTAGTCGATAGGTACACTAACAATGGCTGAGGCCGCCGAGGAGCGCTGCAACAGGATAGGGTTTGGATTCCTGCCAGGCTCGGCGAGCATCGGGACTTTGGGCAACGGCGCTCGGTTCAGGCATGGAGAAACGCCATGAATGCGGTTATAGAAAGCACCCGAACCGACCACCACGTTGCAGACCTTTCACTGGCCGCTTGGGGCCGCAAGGAAATCGCCATCGCCGAGACGGAAATGCCCGGCCTGATGGCGCTGCGGGAGAAATACGGCCCTCAAAAACCGCTCCAAGGGGCGCGCATCGCTGGTAGTCTGCACATGACGATACAGACTGCGGTGCTGATCGAGACCTTGATCGAGCTCGGTGCCGAGGTTCGCTGGGCCTCTTGCAACATCTACTCCACTCAAGATCACGCCGCTGCTGCTATCGCACGGCGTGGCATTCCGGTATTTGCCTACAAGGGCGAGACCCTAGCGGAGTACTGGGAATTCACTCATCGAATCATGGAATGGCCGCAGGCACGCCGGCCCAACATGATTCTGGACGATGGCGGGGACGCGACTCTGGTGGCTACCCTGGGGGCTCGCGCGGAAGCGGACCCGAGCGTGCTGGATAATCCTGGTAACGAGGAGGAGCATGCCGCCTTTGCTGCTATACGCCAGCGGCTCAGGAACAAACCGGGGTTTTACCAGGAATTGCTTGAGAGCATCCGCGGCGTAACCGAGGAGACGACCACCGGTGTTCACCGCCTGTACCAGATGGAAAAGGAAGGGCGCTTGCCATTCGCCGCCATCAATGTCAACGACTCGGTAACAAAATCCAAATTCGATAACCTCTATGGCTGTCGCGAATCGCTGGTCGATGGAATCAAGCGTGCCACCGATGTCATGGTTGCCGGCAAAATTGCCGTCATCTGCGGCTATGGCGACGTTGGCAAGGGTTGTGCGCAATCGTTGCGTGGCCTCGGCGCCAGCGTGTGGATCACTGAGATCGATCCGATCTGCGCGCTGCAAGCCGCCATGGAAGGATACCGGGTCGTCGCTCTGAACACGCCGGGAATCATCGAGCAAGCCGATATCTTCGTCACCGCCACCGGCAACTACCATGTGATCGATCAGAATCACGTGGAGCGCATGAAGAATCAGGCCATTCTATGCAACATCGGCCATTTCGACAGCGAGATCGATGTTACCGGTCTGCGGCAGTATACGTGGGAAAATATCAAACCCCAGGTGGATCATGTGATCTTTCCGGACGGCAAGCGGATCATCCTGCTGGCTGAGGGACGGCTGGTTAATCTAGGCTGTGCCACAGGTCATCCGAGTTTCGTCATGTCCAACAGCTTCACGAATCAGGTCTTAGCTCAGATGGAGCTGTTCCGTGGCGAGGGCCGCTATGAAAAAAAGGTCTATGTGCTGCCAAAGAATCTGGACGAGGAAGTGGCAAGGCTGCATTTGACGAAGGTCGGCGCTGATCTCACGCAGCTGACGCAAGAACAGGCCCGATACATCGGGGTAGCCGTGACCGGGCCGTACAAGCCAGATCACTACCGCTACTGAGTGTACTCACTGTAGCCGTAGAGCCTTCATGCAGGCTGCTATGAACGCTCTACGGCTACGCGCATGTTTAGCTGACAATAAGTGGTCGATCGGTGAGTTACTCGAACAAAATTGTATGCAGCTGCGATTCGATCTCCTCAAGGTCCGGGAGCAATGCCGGCTCACCGTTGACAAGCACTTGGCCATGGATGCCCGGAATCGGCTCAAACTCATCTAGGCTTTCGACAGCCGGCTCGAAAAGTATAGTCGGCCGCGGCACGTGCTGAGTTAGTACGGCGAAATACGGCAGCTGCAATCGCCCGCCTATGCCCTTGAGGACAACAATTCGGGCGTGGGCGCTTGGATCGGCACGCTCACCGGTTATCACCGCCTCCATAGAAATCAGCGGAATTTTTTGATTACGCCAGTTGGCGAAACCGAACAGCCATTCCTGCTCGGCGAGGCAATCGGGTACAGGGTCAGCCTCTTGAAAGCCAGCGACTTCGGCCACCACCGCGGCCGGTAATAGCAGATTGTGGTCGGAAATCGGAATAAGAAAGCAGCGAATGCTCTCGGCTTGTTCCATTGCCATCTCAAATAAATCCTCCCCGGCTACGAGCGGGCTTGAGCTTTCGCCAACAATCCGCGCAGCGTCGCCAACAGCTCGCTTTCCTGATAGGGTTTGCCGAGGTAGTGATCTACACCGATCTCCATGGCCCGTAGCCGGTGCTTCTCGCCGGTGCGCGATGTAATGACAATAATGGGCACCGAACGCAAGCGCTCGTCGTTGCGCATATGCGTAGCCAGTTCGTAACCATCCATCCGCGGCATTTCGATATCCAGCAGCATTGCATCCGGCACCACGTCCTGCAGCGCTGCAACGGCATCAACGCCGTCTTTGGCCGTGATCACATCGAAATCATTGCGCTGCAAAAGTCGAGTGGCCACCTTACGCATGGTGATCGAATCATCGACCACCATCGCCAGCGGGCGCCTGCGCGACGAAGCTACCGGCTCAGTGGCTGATGGTCGCTCGCTATCCAACCCCTCGTTTGCACCGGCGCCGTAACGAATAAGGGCACCGATATCAAGTATGAATACCACTCGGCCATCCGCAAGAATGGTCGCGCCGAGCACCCCCGGGACCGTGCTGATCTGCGCTCCAGCGGATTTAACTACGATTTCGCGCCGACCCAGCAGCTCATCGACTTGCAGCGCGATGCGCTGACCACCGGCCTGAACCAAGACCAGCGGCAGTCGCGGCCGATCGAGCGGTCGACGCACAACACCAGCTCTCACCATGGCTGCTAGGCCACGCACCGCGTAGCGTTCGCCGGCATAACTGTAAACGCCGCTGTCCGTGCTGGCATGAAGGTCCAACAACTCGTCTTTTCCCAACCGCACGACCCCTTCGATGCTGGAAAGCGGTATGGCGTAAACCTCCTCACTCACCTGACAAAGTAGGGCCTGATTGAGCGCCAAAGTGAAAGGCAAGCGGGCGATGAACTGCGTTCCCACACCCAGCGTCGATTCGATCTCGAGGCTACGGCCGAGTTGCTTGATTTCGGCATTGACCACATCCAGACCAACGCCGCGTCCGGCAATTTGTGTCACCTGCTCCGCCGTGCTAAACCCTGGTTCCAGTACGAATTGCATAATCTCTTTATCAGAGAGTGCCGCATCTTCCTTCATAAGCCCCCGCGCGACGGCCTTGGCGCGGATAGCGGCGAGATTCATGCCGCCCCCGTCATCACTGACCTGGATGGAAATATCAGCTCCCTCACGCTCCAGGGTCACGCAGATGGTACCCACCTCCGCTTTGCCATACCCGCGTCGTATACTCGGAGACTCGATGCCATGCGCCACTGCATTGCGCAACATGTGCTCCAGCGGTGCAATAAGGCGCTCGAGCATCGTGCGATCCATTTCGTCCTGGGCACCTACGACTTTGAGTTGGGCGCGCTTGCCGAGCTCTTCACTAGCCTGCCGCACCACACGGCGCATGCGCGGCACCAGATTGGCAAAGGGCACCATCCGCGTCCGCATGAGACCATCCTGGAGCTCAGAGTTCACGCGTGACTGCTGCAGTAACAGCGTTTCATTCTCGCGATTGAGATTGCCCAGGATGGCCTGGATATTCGTCAGATCGTTGACACTCTCGCTGAGTGCGCGGGAGAGCTCTTGGATCTGCGAGAAACGATCGAGCTCCAGCGGATCGAAGTCCTCCCTTTCGGCACCGTGGTCGCGCTCGTAGCGATAGAGAATCTGGGTCTCCGTCTCGATTTCCAAAGTACGCAGCTGCTCATGCAGGCGTGTCACCGTCTGCCCAAGCTCCGCCAGATTGAAACCGACATCGACCGCCTGCTGTTCCAGCCGACCGCGATAAATGCTGACTTCGCCGGCAAAATTGACCAAAGTATCCAGCAGTTGGGAATGGACCCTCACCTGATCCGCCGGGCGCTGCCGCGCATCTACGCCGCGACGCTCAACCTCGCCTGCCGCGCGTGTGTCATCACCCTGGACTTGCCGGGGAAGAGCCGCGGCGGCGGCGTGGGCGCCCGTTTGCAAGCGGGAAATGTTTCCCAGCAAGTCCGCGACGGCGGGCAAAGGCATCCCACTAACCGCCGCTTCACGCAGAGTCAACAGGTGATCATTGGCGCTTTCCAACACATCGAACAGCGCTTCGCCGACATCGACCGCACCACCTTCGACCGCATTCAGCAGGGCTTCCAGACCATGGCTGAGATCCGCAATCGGTTTGAACCCCGCCATTCGAGCTCCACCCTTGAGGGTATGCAGAACCCGCTGCAGCGCAGCCACGCTGGTGAAACCGGCTGGCTGCTGGCGCCATTGATAGAGCAACGCTTCGGTGTTACCGAGGATGTCGGCTGCCTCTTCTAAGAAGACCTCCACCAGCTCGCGGTTCGGATCGCCCTGCGGAGCGGGCACCGGAGCACCGGCGCCACGCAGATCCTCGATTCGTGCGATCAGACCATCTGATGCGGGCAGGCGCTCACCGGCGCGGGCCTGCTCCAGTAAGTCGGTCAATCGATCCAGGCTCGCATGAAGCAAGTCGAAGAACGTATCATCGGCCGGCACCCGGTGCGCGCCCACATCGTTGATTACGCTCTCCAATGCATGGCAAAGATGGCCGATGCCATCGAAGCCAGCCAGCCGCGCTCCACCTTTGAGGGTATGCAACGAGCGGTGGAGCTCGGCGATCTGCGTTTCATCATCCGGTAACGCTGCCCAGCGCTCCACACTGCCTTCGAGAAAACGCAAAATATCGTCGGCTTCCTCGAGGAAGACTTGAACCAAGTCTTCATCTTCGATCGCCACGCGAGCCGGGCAAGATGGAGGGTCTACGGCCGGCTGCGCTTGTGCCATATGGGCATGCGCCGTCGCGGCTGTAGGCGGCTGCGGCAGCGGTGTCCGCGCCGGTTCATCCGCTTCAAACCGCCAAGCCTCGGGCGAACCTACACGGGACTGCGGCAATGATTCGGCCTCATGCCGATCCCCGCTTGCAGCCGCCGACCTGGGGGGGGTGGCCCGACGAGCCTCAATGGCGCTAACGAGATCCGAGACGTCGGGCAGCTCTGCACCGGCTTGACCCAGAGCCTCGACGACCGCCCGCATAGCCCGTGTACCGCGTTCGAGCACATCTTGATCGCAGGCATCCAACAAGCGGCGCTCTGCGCGGCGTTTGGACGAGAGCAGCTCTAGCTCGTGGCCCACCTCGGCTATGGGCCCGACCTGCGCCATCCGGGCACTGCCCGCCAAAGTATGCAACGAACGCACGAGGCCTTCGGCGATCTGACATTGTCCGCTGACCGGATTTTGACATTCCGCCAAGAAGGCCTCGATGCTGCCCAGATGATCCTCGGTTTCCTTGCTAAAGATTTCATAGAGGAGCGGATCCATCTGCGCATCGCATGGCCCCTCCGCGCTGGTTTCTAGCGCAGATTCAGTCTGGCGCCCGGAGCTGGCTGGCGTTGGGTGGGGCAAATGGGTATCGCTCTCGAACGGCGTGTGCTCGCTGAGCACTGGCTCATCCTGCCGCGTAATCTCTTCCTGCCCGCCCTCTGCAGACTGCTGCGCCGTCGCTACGGCGGACGCGGAGTCCAGATCCGCAAGCGCGGCAGGTCGAGCCGGCTGGCTCAGCACCGACGCCCTTAGTATCGCTTGCCGGATATCGCTGGCAGGGGGGGTGCCATCCCGCAACTCATTGATGAGCTCGGGAATGATGCTCAAGGCCTCGGCTACGGTAGCAAAAATCTGCAGCGAGGACTCGATGCTATGATCGAGTATGCGATTGAGCAGTTTCTCCACCGACCATGCGAGCTCCCCGAGCAGCAGCGCGCCGGCAAGCCGGCCACTCCCCTTGAGGGTATGGAACAGACGCCGTATCGTTCGCAGAGCGTCTTCATCGTCGGCTTCCCGCTGCCAGCGCGGGAACACTTCCCGCAGGGTCGCCAGGATCTCGTCCGCCTCCTCCAGAAAGATCTCAAGAATCTCCGGATCGATCTGTTCGCTGCGAACGGGCACTTCGGGATCAACTCGACCGCGCTTCTTCGAATAGTCAATCGCGGCGTCAGCCACCGCCGGCAGCGGTGGCTGTTGAGCCCCCTGCGCTAGCGCTGGGGGCGACTCATCCACCTCGGCGGGTGTCTGCGCCGTAGCAAACCCTGCCGCAACGCTTTCTGGGGCAGCGGGCAAACAACCCAACCGGCGCAGACTAGCCTCGGCCACGGCAAGGCCATGCTCACCGCCGGGATGGCCGTCGCGAAGCGCCTCCAGACAATACTCGATACCCGTGATCGCATCGGCAAGCTCATCGAGCGTCTGGGACGAAGCGATGCCGTCAATGCTCAGCACACGCTCACGCAGGAAGCGATCGGTTGCGGCGACTAGATCCGGGAGCCGCTCGATCGCCACCAGAGTCAGGCTGCCACGCACGGCCGCAAAATTCCGCTGGAGTCCTTGCAGGCATTGGGGCTCACCGCTCTCAATAAACTGGACAATCGCCACTTTTACGTAGCCGAGCTCCGTAATCGCCTCGCTTATGGCGCAGGCGGAAACCCGCCGATACTCGCTTTCACTTAACGACTCCTCTGTTACGACTCCACCAGCGCTATCCGGGTTCGGGCCGCGGCGGGTGTCCGCAAGTTTGGCGAGCGCTGACTCGACAAAGAGCAACGCCTCGGCCACCTGCAAAGCCCGCTGTTCGTCCAAGACACCATCGACGCGCAAGGTACGTACTTGCTCGGCCTGATCTTGCACCAGGCGACGGGCATCAAGCAGGCCGACGACTCCCAGCGTCTCGGCGATCCGGCTCAGCGAATCGGCCGTCGTGGCCAGATCGTCGGCGCTGCGAACGCTGCCGCGGGCGTGAAGATCAAGGGTATCCTTGATATGTGCCAGATCCTCGTGGATGGCGCGTGCCACGCAGCCCAAGGCATCGCGCCCTGGGCCGAGAAACCGCTCCCGGCTTTGCTCCACTCGGGCTTGTTCGGCCATCAGGGCAGGAAGGTTATAGCAGGACTGAATCGTTGCAATCCGTTCTGTCACAGGGCTGGCGTGGCCCAGATAATAGAGCAGATCACGCAATAGCTCGTTGGCTGCGGTGGCTTCAACACCCAGCTCCATGGCGGATTTGAGCTGATGTTCTACCTGGCTCAGCAGCCGGCGCGCCATCGCAGCATGCGCGACCAGCTCTTCTGAATCCAGCGCATCGATTACCCCGCCCGCAAGCCACCATAAAGTGCCACTGCGGTCATCTGCACCGGCCTGGTCCATGGCCAGCAAGGCCTCATCCATCTGCTTTAGCCCGGTAACAGGGTTTTGCCCCCGGAGATAGGCCAACAGACCACGCTGATAGAGCGGGCGTACCCGCCGCGCCTCTGCCACCACCTTGTCGACGCCAGCCCTTGCCCAACGCGCCTGCTCGCAGCGCAGCTCCAGGTCCGGGGCAAACAGCGCGCTCTCGGCAATGGTTGCGACACCGCGCGCGGCCCTCAGCTCGTTGATCAACGGCAACATCAGAATCGCGGCGTCCCGATGCCCACCCTCCACACGCTCCAGGTAGTCCTGGAGCTGCAAGACGGCACGCATGAGCGTTTCCTGAGCCGAATCGCCGGCGATCGCGGGCTCTACCAGCAGCGTATGCCCGAGCTGCTCCATCTCTTGGGTAAGCATGGCGGCGCCATCGAGCTCCAACATCTGCAGTATGCCGTGCACTTGGTGCACACGCGCGATGCAGAGCTGCAGCCGGGAGCTGTCTTGCGCATCCTCAGCGTACGCATCGAGGGCCTCAGCCGCTTGGCGCAGAGTTGCATCAAGCTCTTTCCTGACCCAACTGAGGTTGCTGCAATCGAATTCGGTCTGCTCATTCATGATCACGTCACCAATCGCCGGTACGCGAGCCTGTCCGCACCGCCTATGCGCTGCATTTCCCGATCGCCGCCAGCCGCTGGACTTGCGGGCACGCAGTCCCAGTACCAACAAAGTGCCGGGGTACAACCGGCGAGGGCATCCATCGCCCTAAGCGGCTCGTCTCGCAGACCGCGCACAGGCGATGGCGATTTCACACCGACCAGTATCAATTGCTCCGCGCCTCAAGCGCCTCAAGCGCCTCAAGCGCCACAGACGCCTCAGACGCCTCAGATAGCTTGAAGCCCGCGACAGAGCCGCGAAGCTCGGTGGCCAAATCCACGAGGTTACCTATCGAAGTGGCCGTCTCGTTGCTTCCGGCCGAAGTCTGGATAGTGATTTCCTGAATGACATTCATCGAATCGGAGATGTTGCTCGCGGCGTTCGCTTGTTGCCGCGACAGCTCGGAGGTACTGCGAATCAGGCCCGCCAAGTGCTGAGAGACATTCTCGATCTCATGCAATGCCTCTCCGGCCTCCTCAGCCTGACGAGCGCCGACAACGACGCCGGCGGTACTTTGCTCCATTGAGAGTGCCACCTCGTTGGTATCTGTTTGGATTGTCTTTACCAATGCCTCGATCTGCTTGGTCGCGTTACCGGAGCGTTCGGCCAACCGCTGAACCTCGTCCGCCACCACAGCGAAGCCGCGGCCGGACTCGCCGGCCATGGCCGCCTGGATCGAGGCATTCAATGCCAGGATGTTGGTCTGATCTGCAATATCGTTGATCAGCTCGACGATGTTGCCAATCTCCTGAGAGCTCTCACCGAGGCGCTTGATCCGCTTCGAGGTTCCCTGAATCTGCTCCCGGGTTGTGTCCATCTGAGCCATCGTTCGTTTAACGGTAGCCGCACCATTGAGGGCAAGTTCCACGGACTGTTGCGCGACCCGAGAGGATTCTTCGGCGTTGCGCGAGACCTGATCGATGGACGCTGCCATCTCGTTCATCGCAGCGGAGGCATCGGTAACCTGGTGCGCCTGGTGATCGGAGGCTTGGGCCAGATGCATGGCGGTCGCCCGGGTGTGCCGCGCGGCGGAATCGACTTGTTCCGCGATACCGTTGATGGTGCCCACCAGCGTGCGCAGCTCTTCGATGGCATCGTTGAAGGCGTCACCGATGGCGCCGGTGAATGCCTCGTCTACCGACGCCTCCACCGTAAGGTCACCGTCCCGTAACCCTTCGATCTCATCGAGCAGAGCGCCAATGGCCTGCTGAGCCTTCTTACTTTGCTCTTCCGCTTGCGCGCGCGCCGCCTCCTTCGCCTGCAGCTCCCGCTGCGCCAGGCGCCGCACGACGACGCTTCGCGCCACCAGCAGGATCAGCGCCAGCGCGCCGAACATGTACGGGAACCAGGGCTCGACCGGGCGCGAGGCGGCGAGCTGATCGTAGGCTTCGGCCAGATGATTGATGGCCGTGCGCATTGCCGTCGCGGTGGCGAAAACGGCATCAGCGGCCTCGCGCAACGCCAGTAGCTTGGGGGCGTCGGCCGGCACCTTGCGGAGCTCTTCGGCCACAACGCTGGTGGCTGAGTCCTTGCGCTCAATAATGGCCTCCACCTCGGGACTCATCGCCTGCCATCCTCGTATCACCGACCCCAGCGCCTGCGCCCCCGCCTCAGAGACATCGGCCGTGGTCGGCAGGCCGGTCTGCGGATTGCCGTTGGCGAGAATATCGAGGTTCGTCTCCAGCCGCTCGCGTGGTTCGCGCAGATTCGCGAACGCGCCGGCATTGCCGACGGCCGCTTGCCCCGACAGCGCCACAATCGTCTCTAGCTGCAACTGAAGGTTGCCGGCGCGTAAAGCACGCTCGGTATCGAACTGACCGTAGTAACTGAGATAAGCGAAGCTGGCCACCACCAACAAGACAGCGACAATGGCCAGCGTCGTGAGTAGCTGGACGGCCCTGTCTAGCCACGTCACCCGCGGCAATGTTGCTAATACCTTAGACCCCTTCATCATTGACCCTCCGTGGAAATTCCTAGTCCGTGGCTCAGTTAAATCACGGCTGTCTGCGTTTGCTTAATTGCCTAAGCTGTTGTTTTTTCCGAGCCAGTGTGCTGCACGGCTCTCAGGCCGTCACCCTGATGGATGCCAGCTGACGCATCAGCGCTGCCATACTGAACACCAGCCAGTCACTGCCGTCGCGCCGCAGCACGCCATCCACATATGGCATAATTGCCTTCTCGCCTGAATCGGCGAGCGCGCGCCATTGCTCCGGGTAGAGAAAGTGGCGTATGCCGAACACTTCGTCGACGAGCAGGCCGATGCAAACACTATCCTGCTTGATGACGAGCACTCGCGACAGCCGATTCGGATTGGTCCGTCCCTTGCCGAGATAATCACTGAGATCCACGATCGGCAGCAGATTGCCACGAACGTTGGCTACCCCACGCAGCCAACTCTCGGTATGCGGGACACGGGTCACCCAGGGCGGTGTCAGAAGCTCGACAACCTCATTCATCGACGCAATCAAGCGCTGCCCGCCAAGCCGAAAACCCACGCCGCGCCATTCATCCCGCGGCTTCTCTTGGCTCGGCGTCTCTACCCGATGCGCGCGGCCGAGGTGCTCAAGCTCAGCAAGCAACTCGAACGGGTGCTTGCAAGTGCTCTGCGGGTCGGATACCCCTGCCTGCGTGCCCATTTGAACCTCCTTATCGCTTCAGCGCCGCGTTGACTCTTGTCAGCAATTCCGCCTCGGCCACCGGCTTGGTGATGTAGTCCACGGCACCTTGGCGCATACCCCAGTCGCGGTCGGTCTCTTGGTCCTTGGTGCTGATTATGATGATTGGGATCGAGGAGGTTGCGGAATCTTTGGAAAGCGTGCGTGTGGCTTTGAACCCGTTGGTGCCCGGCATAACGATGTCCATCAGAATCAGGTCCGGCTGCTCCCGGCGTGCTTTGCTGATTCCCTGATCCCCATCCAGCGCAAC
>JAKDMK010000499.1 GCA_030452365.1 Nitrococcus sp. | reverse complement strand
TTCGGGTTGGTGCAGGCCGCGAGAATCGCCGCCACCTCCCGGCGGGTGAGCAGCTCCGGGATGCGCTGGGCGCGCTTCGGGATCGGGAAGACCACCTCGAATGACGTCGAGCCCAACACCCGCACATACAGAAACCGAATGGCGTTCAAATAGAGCCGGCAGCTTGCTCCCGAGAGCTCGCGCTCGAGCGCCAGGTAGCGGAAATAGCCTTCGAGCTCGGCGAGGCTCAGTGCATCGGGTGAGCGATGGTAGTGGCGTGCCAGGTCCGTGACGGCGGCCAGATACGTCTGGTGCGTACGTGCCGAGAAGCCACGCACCCGCATGGCCTCGATCATCTGCTGACGTAACGGGGTCATCTCTCATCTCCTATTCCACGTTGCAGGAGATGAAAGTCTCGCTCGAATTCAGCGAGCGTGGTCGGAGGGAAGCCCCGCGAAGCGGTTTAGTTCAACTACAAGTAGAAATCCTAAATGACGCGTCGTAAGGCGTCGAATTGCAAGTATAATCCTGCTCTATAGCCGATGATACAAATACTTGCGTGCAACACGGAGTGTTACACGTCGAACCCAAGGATGGGAAAAACTTCATGGCAATGGCTCTGTGCCTGCCCGATCGCGTCCGTGATCGCACCCGCTTCCGGCACGACAGCATCCGTACCAAGCAAGCCATTCTTGGATGTGTTTGGCGTTTTATTCTCTTCCAGAGATAACGTCACCCGCGTCTCAAAGAAGTTTTTCTCTTTTTTCAAATCCACCAGCTCGCGCATCCACGGTAGCGGATTCTCGGCGTCCGTAAACGCCTCGGGCAGTCCGATCCGGGCAAGCCGGCGGGTGGTGATGAAGCGCAGGTATTCTTCGCTCATGGCGGCGTTCAAATCCAGCACGCCGCGCGGCAGGGCATAACGTGCGTACTCCGCCTCCAACGCTGGCCAGGCAGAGCCGCAGCCCGTAGATTATGCTGAAGATGGGCTTAGCAAAGGTGGACGCCATGGCTCGCAGGGTACGTTTGGCCATCATTGGTGCCGGCACGGCCGGTTTGACTGCACTCAAGGAAGCGCAGCGCGTAACGCAAGACGTGGTGCTCATCAATGACGGCCCTTATGGCACGACCTGCGCGCGGGTGGGCTGCATGCCCTCCAAAGCCCTGCTCGCGCCAGCCCATGCCTTTCACCATCGCGCTTTTCTCGCCGAGGCTGGTGTGCGCGGCACCGAGGCGCTCGCCGTGGACTTGCCGGCGGTACTCTCACGGGTACGGCGCCTGCGCGATCGCTTTATCGCCGGGCCGATACAGCTCGCCGAATCGCTCGGTGAACGCAGCCTGCAAGGACGCCCGCGCTTTCTCGATGCGCACACACTGGAGCTTGGCCAAGAGCGGATCGAGGCGGAGGCAACGATCATCGCCACCGGTAGCCGACCCGTGCTGCCGGAACCTTGGCGAGCGCTGGGGAATCGCGTGCTGACTTCCGATACTCTCTTCGAGCAGCACGATTTGTTGCCGCGCGTCGCCGTAGTCGGCCTCGGCGCGGTTGGCGCCGAGCTCGGCCAGGCACTTGCGCAGCTCGGCTTGCAGGTCATCGGTTTCACGCGCGCTGAGACCGTGGCCGGGCTCACCGATCCGAAAGTCTCTCAGGCGCTGATCCGCAGCCTGCGAGCGGATATGCAGGTCTTCACGGGGGCCGAAGTGCAGCTCGAACCAGTGGGCGATACGGCCGTGCGGGTTGTTTCGGGTAACCGCGCCGTCGAGGTGGACTGGGTCCTCGCCAGCCTCGGGCGCCGCCCCAATCTCGAAGGTCTGGGCCTGGAAAATCTCGACGTAGAAATCGATCGCCAGGGAATACCCGTATTCGACTCGGCAACGCGGCGCCTTGGCAAGCATCCGATCTACATTGCCGGCGATGTCAATGGTGAACGCCCGATCCTGCACGAGGCAGCGGACGATGGCCGCATCGCGGCTTACCTTGCCTTGTATCCCGAGGCGCAGTGCCTCACCCGGCGCGCCGCGCTCAACATCGTCTTCACCGAGCCCAGTGCCGCACGCGTAGGCCAAAGCTATGCGGCACTCGAGACCAAGGATATCGTCATCGGCGAAGCCGATTTCTCCCAGCAGGCCCGTGCACTCATGGCCGGGCGCAATGCCGGCTATCTGCGGGTTTATGCAACCCCTCCTGATGCTCACCTGCTCGGCGCGGAAATGGCGGTGCCCGAAGGCGAGCATTTGGCACATCTGCTGGCCTGGGTGATACAGCAGGGCCTGACGGTCGATGAGGTGCTGCAGCTGCCCTTCTACCATCCTGTGGTAGAGGAAGGCCTGCGCTCGGCGCTGCAGTCGGCCCGGCGCGCGCTCGGGCGGCACCGGAGAACCCCGGACCTGCCCTTATGCGAGGAACCGGCTGACTGGGCCTTGGGTGGCAATTGAGGA
>JAKDMK010000498.1 GCA_030452365.1 Nitrococcus sp. | reverse complement strand
CAGCAATTCTAATTATGGCGTGGAAGCCAAGGCTTGTTGGGCGTGAGCGCGCAGTGGATAGAGGAAGATGCGTTTGGGGGCGGCATCGTGGCGGCTGTGGTGGCGGTCCTGGCGGCCGCGCCCGGTGGTCAGGCCGACATCGATCCAGTTGGCGGCGCGGTAGCAGGCTCCGGAGAAGCGCTGGGGATCGACCAGGGTCTCGGCCAGCCATGGGCGCAGCCCGTAGCAGGCCTCCCAGTCGGCGAGTACGCGGCGCAGGGCGAGCGAGAGCACATGGCTGGCGAGGTGGGGCACACGGACCCAGGGCAGGATCAGAAAGCGGCTATTGTTGATCAGACGTGGCAAGTTGCGCTTGCGCGTGGGCTCGTTCCAGCCAATCCAGGCGTCGCGGGCGCGCATGCGCCAGGCTGGCGAGGAGAACTGCACTGCGCCGAGTATGTGCTGCGCCCCGGCGGCCGCCTCGATGAGGTAACGCAGCGACGCCCCGTAGGCGGTGCGATAGCCGAGGTAATGGTGCCGACCCATCAGCTCTCGCCACAGGGCGTGTTCGGTGGGTTGCTCGACGCGGATCAGGGCAAGGGGCTGGAGGCTGCGCAAGGGGGCGGTTACGGGCGCTTTGGGCTCGCCGTGGGCGCTGCGGGGCAGAGTGGTCGCGGTGCCGCGGGGGCGTCCGGCGCGCAGCGCCGGTAGCTTGAGCAGCTCAAGGGCCTCGAGCTCCTGGAGCAGGTCCCGGCATTCGCGGGTCTTCAAGCGCCCGTTGGGGCGTTGCCAGCCGAGCCATTCGCAGACAGTGGCGGCCAGCTCGGCACGGCTCAAACGCCGAAAGCGCGCCACGCATGCGCGGATCAACTCGAGCTCCGCACGGCTGATCGGGGCGCCGCAGAAGGTTGGTGAGGAGGGGGACATCAGTTAGCTGGTATCGAAGTAGCTAAGCTCCAGGGCCTGCATCATGAACTCGAGCAACGCCTCAAAGCTCTCGAAGCACAGGTAGCAGGTCAGCGCCTGGACGTGCTGGAAGAACATCTCCCGTGAGGACAACGCGTCCCGGATCGCTCGGTACTTGGCGTTGTCGAGATCGAGCACGGTGTGGATCAGGAAGGCGAGAAGGTTGAGGCTCGCCAGCGTAGTGGCGAGGTGATGCTTGCCGTGACCGAAATTGTGGGCGAGATGGTAGCCCTGGGTTTTCAGAGTGTTGTTGTTCTCGTTCTCGACCTTCCAGCGCGCCCGTCCGGCCGCGACGAGCTCGGCGACGTTATCGGGCGTGATTGCGTGATTGGTGACGAAGGCGTTGCGATAGCGCTCCTTGCCGCTCGCCTCGGTGGTGATAAGCTGGCAGTAGTTCACCTCGAGCGCCGCCTCGCCATCGCGCAGCGGCAGGTGGTTGGCGAACTCGTAGGTGTCGATCTCCTGGCGGCGCCCTTTGCGACGAGTCACCTGAATTTGCTCGACATCGCCAGTGCGACGCAGCCCGTCGAGCCATTCGTAGAGGGTTTTGTGGGAGGTGGGCTTGCACACGAACAGGAAGCTGAAGCCGGCCTCGAGTGCGGCCTCGCACAGCGGTTGGCGGGAATAGAGGTCATCGCCGAGCAGCGTCACCTTGCGGCCCCGGTAATGTTGCGCACACCGGCTCATCCAGCGCTTCGCTGCGGCGTGCTCGCAATCCTGCTTGTCATGGCCATCCTGGGGGGTGATGAACTCCGGCTGCAGCGGCAGCACGTGGTTGTGACCCGGCGCGACGATCACCGGGGTCACCACGGTGTGCGAATAACCCACCTTCCCGTTACGGTGCTGGCGCACGCTGCACTGCTCGCAGTGGATCGTCTCCGAGCTGTGGTACTGCGTCCCATCCAGGGCGATCAGGAGCTGGTCAACGAGCACGCGAAAGGGTTCCAGGTAACCCTTGGCCTCAAGCCGCGCCTCAATCCGGTTGAACATCGGAAACACGGCCTCGGGCGGAGCGTAATCGATCAGGTTCCGAATGTGGTTGTCCGAGGGGATCTCGGTCATGGCGAACAGCGTCTTGGCGTTGCTCTGACCACGCGCCTGCTGCATCGCTGTCTGGTGGGCCAGGAACGAGGGACTCTGCGTCCAGAACACCGAGAACGCCGCCAGCACCACGTCTTCCATGGCAAATCGGGTGTTGCGCCCGGTGCGCTTGTCCGGAAATGCGCCGGCCAACTCCCGCAGCTCCCCGATCAGGTCGTCGAACCCCAGGCCACCGCCAACTGTCGCGTCCGCCCGTCCCACCAATCGCTCACGTCCGTTACCCGTGCCCGATGCTGTTGTACCGGATCAGCGAGCATTTGTCCAGCGGCTCCTGTCGGCTGGGGGTCAAAATTAGAATTGCTGCCAGCCAGCCGCCAGGGTTGCTATCCTTAGAGCAAGGCTATATGGCGCTCGAAAGGCCTTGGCTTGCGAG
>JAKDMK010000497.1 GCA_030452365.1 Nitrococcus sp. | reverse complement strand
AGCTGAAAGTCTGGATCTGTCCCGGTGCGCTTCATCGCCATCCGGACTCGCTTCGCAAGCTCGAAAACACCCGAAGCGCTCGTGTAGGCATTCATGATCTCAGAGGTGAAAATCGGAAATGGCGACGCATCAACAACTGAAAAGCTCAGACCATCCAATAGGTCCGAGAGAGTCTTATGCTCAAGATCCGTACTTTGGATTTCGACCGCCCATCGCATTTGTCGCTTCACCCTGATTCGGCGGTGATCTGCCAATGCCGGTTGGGAAACGCAGCCTAACGACCAAGCTCAGCGGCAAAGGCAAGCTGGCGTGGCTTTTGCGAATGCAAAAGGCATGACAGCTTGTCTTTGTCCGTCTGCAGCGCCTTTATAGATAGACCGTTCCGCATCAGTGATACTCATCACGACCACCAGGTATCTGGTGGTGAAGTGGGAACATGCGCCCGCAGACTACGAATATGCAGCGCTAGCACTCGATGCTTACTAACATACTTTCGAGTCCGCGGGTGCGCTTGAGCTCGTTAACGAATACTCAGGGAATGCCGTCACACCGGCTGCCTATAATGCCTTCGCAGAGCCCAAGCTCGCATGTCCCTTGGCAACATTACACCTTGGGAGACAGTAAATGAATAACTCGATCGATGACCGCTTCGCCGCTTTCGTCGGCATCGACTGGGCCGATGCCAAACACGATATCTGCCTGCAAGCCGTCGACGCCGACGTTTCCGAGTCCGCCGTCATCTCGCACACCCCCGAGGCCATTGAGACTTGGGCGCTCAACCTGCAACGCCGCTTCAAAGGTCAACCGGTGGCCGTGTGCCTGGAACTCAACAAGGGCCCTCTCGTTAACGCGCTTTGCAAGTACGATTTCTTCGTGCTGTTTCCGGTCAATCCGCAATCCCTTGCACGATACCGCACCGTGTTCAGCAGCAGCGGCGCCAAAGACGACCCCAGCGATGCCCGCTTGCAGCTCGACCTGCTCTGTAAACATCGTGACCGGCTCAAACCCCTGGAGCCGCAAAGCGCCGCGATGCGTGAACTGCAGCAACTGGTGGAATATCGTCGCCACTTGGTGGGCGACAAGGTGCGCATCACCAATCGTCTTACCAGCTCGCTCAAAAACTACTTTCCTCAGGTGCTGCAATGGTTTAGCGACAAAGATACCGCGATCTTCTGCGATTTCCTGAGCCGCTGGCCGAGCCTTCAAATCGCGCAGCGGGCGCGCCGAGCCACGCTCGAGCGGTTCTTTACCGAGCACCATGTACGCTATGCCAAGGTCATCCGCAAACGCATCACAGAGATCAGGAAAGCCATGCCGCTAACACTGGACTCCGGCGTCATTGCACCGAATGCGCTCATGGTCGAAGCGCTCGTTGGCCAACTGCGGGCAACTCTCGACGCCATCCGATGCTTCGATCTGCGTATCGCCGAGCTTGCCGGTCAGCACAGCGACTTCGCCTTCTTCGATGCCTTGCCAGGTGCCGGGCCTGTTTACGCTCCACGGCTGCTCGCCGCTTTCGGCGAACAGCGACACCGCTATCCAAAGGCCGACGATCTGCAGCAATACGCCGGCGTCGCACCAGTGACCGAGCGCAGCGGCAACAAAACCTGGGTCCACTGGCGAATGAGCTGTCCGAAGTTTCTGCGACAAACCTTCGTCGAGTGGGCCGGCCAGTCCATTCGACAATCATTCTGGGCCAGCGCCTTTTACGAACAACAACGCGCCAAAGGAAAGTCACACCAAATGGCCGTACGTGCGCTCGCTTTCAAGTGGATCCGAATCCTGCATCGCTGTTGGCAGGACAATACACCGTACGATGAGTCAACCTACCTCAAAAGCCTGAAGAAGCGCGGCTCACCGTTGCTCAAGAATCTCAGCATCACCGCCACGTAGAAAGATTATTTTACTTGACTGTCTACCTCAGGGCGTGTTATACGTCATTTACGCGACCGCCAACGGGATGGCCGCCTCCGACCGTGCATGCACGCGACAACAAGAGTTCGATTGGACATGGCTCGGAAGTAGATCCCGTAAGGGAAGCGCCGGATCAGCGCGCGGCGCGTGTTCCTATATAGTTCCGGGAACTGCTTGGGATTTTCCTCGATCGCTCTCAAGACGCCCCGGACTGCTTCCAGAAACTCATCGCCCAGGCCGCTCTGTTTAGCCTCGTACCATTCAGCTGCCTCTTCCAAGTCTTTGGCAGCCGCAGGCCGAAACTCAATCTCGGTCACGCCAAGCGTTTCCGGATCCGGTTCAGAACCTCATCCCAAGGTATTCCGGCGTCGTCCCCCTGTTCGATCTCATCCAGACGCCGATCGAGCTCTTCTTTCTGCGCCCGGGTAAAGGGAATCTGCGACGGATCGTCATTCAAGCTATCCCAAAGCTGCTCAATAAGGCGCAGTTTCTCTTCGGCGTCCAGTTTCTC
>JAKDMK010000115.1 GCA_030452365.1 Nitrococcus sp. | reverse complement strand
GATCCGGCGCATTACGGCCTCGCGGCCTAATGCGCCCTACCGCACCTGGCGGCAATCTGGCCACTATTCATGCACAGGCGTATCATCCGCTTCGAAACGGAACCTGTAACCCGCATCCACAGGTATGCGGCTGCACACGCGGAACACGCAGCGCCGGTCACCGTCCTGGAATCTCTGCTCGCGGTAGACGTACACGCCCAGCAGGCGGCGCAGGGTCGAGACCGTAACGCTGCACAATCTGGGTCGCTGCACAGCCAGATTGAGAAAGGGGCAGTTGCGCTCCACTAAAAGGTAATCATCGCCATCACGTTCGATGTGCGTGTGCGGATCCTGCTCGAAATAGATGCCACGCAGTGCGTCCAGCCGCTGCGCCAGCGATAGCCCGCGCAGCCGGGGCGTCCAGTAAGCCACCTGCCTGTCGGTCAGGCTGGCAAGCAGTGTGCGAACACCTTCTTCGCCGAAACGCTCGGCGAGGGTATCGAACATCTCGAGCGAGAGCTGATCGTAGTGCTTGGGGAACAGGTGGTCGCCGGCCCGTGTCAGCGCGAATAGCATTGCCGGTCGCCCCTGCCCGGTCGATGCGCGCTGCCCGGTATCAGCCAACCAGCCCCCGCGCGCCAGTCCCTGCAAGTGTTGGCGCGCGGCCTCTCGGGTAATATTCAGATGGACCGCCAATTCCTGTCGAGTTACACAACCCTGCGCCTTGATATAGCGCAGAATCCGGGCGCGTGTCTGCGACATGCCTGCCAACGGGTCAGCCGTTGCGTTCATCGGCTGTACTCACGTTGGCCCCAAGGTAAGAGACCAACCGCGCCTCCAACAGAAACGGCATATGAGCAACAAAGAGCATGCTCTCGTCTCTTTTATGCAAGTATTATCTTGCAATATAGGGCGTGCCTGTGACCGGTGCAACCGGCACGTTGTACGAACCGAATGGCAACAGCCCGCTCCCAATCGCGCCTACCACACCGGCACCCGCGGCCGATGGCGACACGAACACCTTTTGGCCGGCTACTAGTGGCAAGGCGCCGAGGTAGGCGGCTGTCTGGGCAGTTGCCTGTGCGGCAATGCTAATTTAGCAAGACATTACTTGCTTAAATAAGCGGGATTGTGTAACCTTGCCGTTTGTCAGAAAACAACGGTTTGCCCGTGCAGCGGATTTTCTGTGCGGCAAAGACTTCAAGGCAAGGCGGAGACATTTGATGATCCAGGATGCTGAGACTACTGCTGCAGACACACCCTGGTTCAGCCGTACGCTCGATTTGTCCTGTCGCAATGAGGCCGCTTTGCGCCGGCGCCTGCGCGACTATTTCATCAGCACCTTCAATCGTTACGAGTCACTGTTCGATTGCCTGAACACGGCGCAAGCCTTCTACGAAAAGCCCATCAGCCTGCGCCACCCACTGATCTTTTATCTGGGCCACACCGCCACTTTCTTCATCAATAAGCTGCTGCTGGCAAGACTGGTGGATGAGCGTCTCGATGAGAAGATGGAATCCATCTTCGCGGTGGGTGTAGACGAGATGAGCTGGGACGATCTCGACGATACCCACTATGACTGGCCCAAGGTGGCGCAACTCATGGATTACCGCGCCAAGGTGCGCGCGGCGGTGCTGGCCATCATCGATGAGGCGCCGCTGACCCTGCCACTCGACCGGGACAACCCCTGGTGGGCGATCATCATGGGCATCGAACATGAGCGCATCCACCTGGAAACCACTTCTGTGCTGATTCGCCAGCAGGAGCTGAAGTGGGTTTCGCCCCGGCCGGACTGGGCGCCCTGCACGGATAGAGGGGATGCGCCCGCCAATGAACTGGTGCCGGTAGCGTCCGGCAGTGTCGTGCTGGGCAAAGACTCGGACTCGTCCATTTACGGTTGGGACAACGAATATGGCCGTCACGAGGCAGAAGTGCCGGCCTTCGACGCCAGCCGTTATCTGGTCAGTAATGGCGAGTTTCTGGAATTTGTCGAAGCCGGCGGCTACCGCAACCGCCACCACTGGGGCCAGGAAGGCTGGCAGTGGCGTGAGTTTGCCAATCGCAGCCAGCCGGAGTTCTGGCGCAAAAAGCCCAGCGGCTGGCACCTGCGGCTGATGACGAAAGAAGTGCCCATGCCCTGGAATTGGCCGGTGGAGGTCAACTACCACGAGGCAAAAGCCTTCTGCAACTGGAAAACTTCTGAGACCGGCGAGCCCATCCGCCTGCCTACGGAAGACGAATGGTACCGCTTGCATCAGGCGGCCGGTATCCGCCAGGAACGCCCGGACGGCGCCTGGCAAGCCAACCTGCATCTGGATCACTGGGCGTCTTCCTGCCCGGTGGATCGTTTCGCGCACGGGGATTTCTTCGACGTGATCGGCAATGTCTGGCAGTGGACGGAAACCCCCACCTATCCCTTCGATGGCTTCGAGGTGCATCCGCTGTACGACGACTTCACAATGCCTACCTTCGACGGTCAGCACAACCTGATCAAAGGCGGCTCCTGGATTTCCTGCGGCAACGAAGCCGAGCTCTCGTCGCGCTACGCCTTCCGCCGCCACTTCTTCCAGCATGCCGGATTCCGATATGTGGCAAGCGATGCCGAATTGACCGCGGCCTCCTCCCACTACGAAACCGACAAGCTGATGTCGGAGTATGCCGAGTTCCACTATGGCGAGCGCTATTTCGGCGTGGCGAACTTCCCCAAGGCGCTGGTTGAGCACTTGTTGCCCTACCTTGACGGGCGCAAGAGGCGCCGGGCACTGGATCTGGGCTGCGCCTGCGGCCGCGCCAGTTTCGAGCTGGCCCGCCACTTCGACTGCGTAACCGGTGTGGATTTCTCCGCCCGTTTCATCAACCAGGGCGTGCAGCTAAGCCGCGAAGGAGTGCTGCGCTATACCCTCTGTGATGAAGGCGAGTTGGTGCTCTACAAGAGCCGGAGACTTGCCGATCTGGGGCTGGATCAGGTGCCGTCACCGGAATTCATGCAGGGAGATGCCTGCAACCTCAACCCGAAGTTGACCGGCTATGACCTGGTGTTTGCCGCCAACCTGATCGACCGCCTCTATGAACCGGCGCGCTTCCTAGACGACGTCCACAGCCGTATCAACGTCGGCGGCCTGCTTATGATTGCCTCGCCCTACACCTGGCTGGAAGAGCACACCGCGCGTGCGGCGTGGCTCGGCGGCTTCAAGAAGGATGGCGAAAGCCACACCACGCTGGACGGCCTAAAGGCGCATCTTGGCAAACACTTCCGCCTGCTGGGCGAACCGCGGCAGTTGCCCTTCGTGATCCGCGAAACGAGCCACAAGTTCCAGCACAGCCTGTCGGAAGTCACCCTCTGGGAGCGCAAGGACGACTGACGGGCAGTCCGATCGGGGTTCAAAAGCAGCCCTTGACGCCGTACGTAATCGAGCTAGCCCTCGGCTACGCGGTTGTGAACGACGCCGCCAAGGCGCACAGTTCCCACGAGTGGCAATGTCGGAGGAGGTCTTGTGAGCGTTTCGGAGCACTCGCTACGGCGGCTCGACCCCAAAAAATTCCGTGATCCGGAGGTGACCGCGAATGGCGAGCGCCGTGCCAGAGTCGCATTGAAATCTCTCGCGACGCTGTGGATCAACACCGGCACGCTGTGCAATTTGGCCTGCCGCAATTGCTACATCGAGTCGTCCGCGCGCAACGATCGGCTCAGCTACATTAGCGCGGCCGACGTCCGCGAATACCTGGATGAGATCGAGCGTGAGAAGTTGGGCGCGCGCCTGATTGGCTACACGGGCGGCGAACCCTTCATGAACCCGGATCTGCCGGAGATGCTGGAGGACTCGCTCGCGCGGGGCTTCGAGGCCCTGGTTCTGACCAACGCCATGAAGCCCATGATGAAGCACCGAGAGCAGTTGCTGAAACTGCAACAACATTACGGCTCACAGTTGACCTTGCGCATCTCCCTCGACCACTACAGCCGGTATTACCACGAGCTGGAACGCGGCCAGCGGAGCTGGGCGCCGGCCATCCATGGGCTGCAGTGGCTCGCCCGGCACGGCTTCGCGATCAAGGTGGCAGGGCGAATGTTTTCCGGAGAACGGGAAGCGGAGCTACGGGAGGGGTTCGCGCGCCTGTTCCGCACGCTTGGCGTTCGCCTCGACCCTTATGATCCAGTGGATCTCGTGCTGTTCCCGGAGATGGATGAGACGGTTGATGTACCGGAGATCACGCAGTCGTGCTGGGGCATACTGAAGAAGTCGCCCAACGACGTCATGTGTGCCTCATCGCGAATGGTGGTGAAGCGAAAGGGCCATGAGCGGCCAGTGGTCGTTGCCTGCACGCTGCTGCCATACGATCCGCAATTCGAGCTCGGGCATACCTTGGCGGAGGCGCGCTGCACCGTGCGTCTGAATCACCCGCATTGCGCCAAGTTCTGCGTGCTAGGCGGGGCAGCATGCAGCCGCTAGCACGGCCGGGGCAGTCTGCTGCTCGCCTGCGTGACATTGTTTGGCTGGGGGACTAGGATTCGAACCTAGGTTGACGGAGTCAGAGTCCGCTGTCCTACCACTAGACGATCCCCCAAGCGGTATTGCACCTGCCTAGCGCTTGGAGTACTGCGTGGCACGACGTGCCTTGTGCAGACCTACCTTCTTGCGCTCGACCATGCGGGCGTCTCGCGTAACATAGCCGGCTTTGCGCAGCGCGGGCTTGGACTGCGCATCATATGCTATGAGGGCTCGGGTGATGCCATGGCGTATCGCACCGGCTTGTCCGCTGCTCCCTCCGCCGGCTACAGTGACATAGATGTCGAAATTATCGGTGCTCTCGGTTCGTTCCAAGGGCTGACGAACAATCATTCGAGCCGTCTCACGGCCAAAGTAATCCGCCAGGGAGCGACCATTAACCATGATCACACCACTACCGCGGCGCAAAAATACCCGCGCCGTGGAGGTTTTGCGTCGACCTGTGCTGTAGTACTGCTCAACTGTCATCATATTCCTGCGTTGTATTGCGTCCCCGGGATCAGAGCATCCCCGCCTCAAAGCTCGAGCGGGATCGGCTGCTGCGCTTCATGTCGATGCCCGGGTCCGGCGTAGACCTTCAGCTTCTTCAGTATCTCCCGACTGAGGCGATTCTTCGGCAGCATGCCCTTGACGGCGGTTTGAATGACCCGCTCGGGCGCCTTTTCGATCAGCTGCGCGAAGCTGATGCTCTTCAGGTTACCGATGTACCCCGTATGATGATAGTAGATCTTGTCCGTAGCCTTGTCGCCCGTCACGGCCACCTTTTCTGCATTGACGACGACGATGTAGTCGCCGGTATCCACATGGGGAGTGAACTCCGGCTTATGCTTGCCCCGTAGGCGGAACGCAAGCTGCGACGCTAGGCGGCCAAGGGTCTTACCGGAGGCATCCACAACGTACCAATCACGTTTTACGTCAGCCGCTTTGGCGCTAAAAGTTTTCATAGGCGGTCGACTCCACAACCATCGCTTTGGTAAAAGCTAGTGGGCGAAAAATTCTATACAAGGGCAAGCAGCTGTACAAGTTGAAATATAACTGACCAGGCGGGGCGCGAACCGAATCTGCCTCGGGACCGTGCAGTCGGTACAATAACATAAAGACCCGTCAACATAGTGAGCTCAATATGGTGGATCGACGCTACAGTCTCGCCGACCGGATCATTGCCCAACTTGACATCGGTGTGCAGACACTCTTTGGGCGCCCACTCGGTACCGGCCGGCCGAACCCTGCCAATGGGCTGCCCGAGCCGGAGCTAAACAAAACAGAACGTCAACAAGCCGCTCGGCTGATGCGGGTGAACCACTGTGGCGAGATCTGTGCTCAGGCGCTGTATCAGGGCCAGGCAATCACCGCTCGCGATCCCACGCTACACCAAGCGCTGGAACGTGCCGCAGCGGAGGAGAAGGATCACCTGGCTTGGTGCCAACAACGTCTGGTACAGCTCGACAGCCATACCAGTTATCTTAATCCGTTGTTCTACGTCGGCTCTCTTGGTATCGGCGCGCTTGCTGGAGCGACGGGTGATCGCTGGAGCCTGGGATTTCTAGCGCAAACCGAGGAGCAGGTGGTCCAGCACCTCAGTAAGCATTTGCAGCGCCTCCCCCGGCGTGATGAGCCGAGCCGTGCGATCGTCGAACAGATGAAAGTTGATGAAGGTGGACATGCCATTGCGGCCGGCGAGGCGGGCGCGGCTCGGCTACCTCGACCGTTGCGCCAATTGATGCGGCTGTCATCGCGGCTTATGACGGGATCCACCTACTGGATCTGACATGGATCTGAGGGGCATAGTGGATTCGATAGCACTACACGTACTGCCCGCTCGATAGATTGCGACCCGAGAAGATCTCCATCATCTCCCGGTGCAGCTGGCGGCATATGCGCTCCCGCTCCGCTGGGTCCAGGTCTTCCGCGGACTCGCCGAAGAGATAATCATCGATATCCCAATCCTTCAGTACCATTTTGGTATGAAAGATGTTTTCCTGGAAGACGTTGACATCGATGGTGTGGTAGCGCTTCAACGTGTCCTCTGCTAGGTAATTCTGAATCGAATTGATCTCATGGTCGATGAAGTGCTTACGCCCCTCTACATCGCGCGTAAAGCCACGGATCCGGTAGTCCATGGTGACAATGTCAGAATCGAATGAGTGAATAAGGTAGTTGAGCGCCGTCAGCGGTGAGATGAGCCCGCAGGTCGAGACATCGATATCGACCCGAAAGGTGCTCACCCCGCGGTAAGGATGACTCTCCGGATAGGTATGTACGGTAATATGGCTCTTGTCCAAGTGCGCAAGCACCGTATCCGGCAGTGGACCGGGTGATGCAGGGGCAGTTACGTAGGTTTCCTCGACCACCCCGCCTTCCTCTTCGGCAATCAGAAGCGTGACACTCGCCCCCTGCGGCTCGTAATCCTGCCTGGCGACGTTGAGAATACTCGCGCCTATGATATCGGCAACGCCGGTCAGAATCTGGGTGAGCCGCTCTGCATTGTAGGCCTCATCAATGTATTCGATGTATGCCTGTCGCTGTTCCGATGTATTGGCGTAGCAGATATCGTAGATGTTGAAGCTCAGTGACTTGGTTAGATTGTTGAACCCATAGAGCTTCACTTTGACTTGCTGCGCCACCGTTACGCCCTCCAGCAAGTGGGGAAGTGAGTGGAAGCCTTACTGCCTCTCGCCGATTGGGTTCGCTCACCGGGGTTACGATCCCGCCCCGAAGCCCAGTGCGATTTAAGACGGCCCGGCACAGTACGTGGCAGTGGCAAAA
>JAKDMK010000496.1 GCA_030452365.1 Nitrococcus sp. | reverse complement strand
GGATCCTGCGACTGCGCTTCGCTGCGCGCAGGATGACGAGGGGTGAGTAGTTACGGCGGCTGCACTCCCGTCGCCTATCTCTCACGGCCCCTGAATAATGGCCAACGCTATGCAATCCGCATCCCGCTCTGACCGGGGCAAAGATACGGTGCAATGCTGCATCGCCGGCGGCGGTCCGGCCGCAATGATGCTGGGCTACCTGCTCGCGCGCGCGGGTGTCGAGGTTCTGGTGCTGGAAAAGCATGCCGACTTCCTGCGCGACTTTCGCGGCGACACCATTCATCCCTCTACCCTCGAGCTGCTGCACGAACTGGGCTTACTGGAGGAATTCTTGACATTGCCCCACCAGGAGGCGCGCACGATCGGCGCTCGGGTCGGGGGTGTGGAGTTTCCGGTCGCCGATTTCAGGCATCTGCCGACACAATGCAAATTCATCGCCTTCATGCCACAGTGGGATTTCTTGGACTTTCTCGCTCGGAAGGCCGCGGGCTGTCCTGGCTTCGACTTGCGCATGAATACAGAGGTCATCGATCTGATCGAGGATGCCGGACGCGTGGTCGGCGTGCGTGCGCGCAGCCCCGAAGGCGTACTCGAATTCCGTGCGGATCTCGTCGTCGCCGCCGACGGGCGTGACTCAGTCCTGCGCGGTAAGGCGGGGCTGCGGGTACAGGATCTCGGGGCGCCCATGGACGTGATGTGGTTCCAGCTTCCCGTTCATGCCGGCGATCCGGAGCAGCCCGTGGCCTGCTTCGAGACGGGCCAGATCTTCATCATGATCTATCGCGGCGAGCACTGGCAGTGCGGTTTTGTGATTCCCAAAGGCTCCGGCGATCGCATCCGCGCGCTGGGCCTGGACGCCTTTCGCGGCGCGATCGGCAAGCTCGCACCGTTTGTCGGCGACCGCGTCGCGGCGCTGGAGCGTTGGGACGACATCAAACTGCTCTCGGTGCGCGTCGATCGCCTGCACCGCTGGCACCGTCCTGGCTTGCTCTGCATCGGCGATGCCGCGCACGCCATGTCGCCCGTCGGCGGCGTGGGCATCAATCTGGCCATCCAGGACGCGGTGGCCGCGGCCAACCGGCTCTCCATGCCATTGCGCGACGGGCAGCTCACAGCCGATCATCTCCGCCGGGTGCAGCGCCGTCGCGAACTGCCCACAAGGATCACGCAACGGTTTCAGGTCCTGGCCCAGAACCGGATTATCTTCAACGTGCTCGCCCGCGCTGCGGGCGGCACCGGTGCGCTCAAGCCGCCGCTCGTCCTGCGCTTGCTGGCCCGCTTCCCCGCACTGCGCCGCATCCCGGCCCGCCTGATCGGGATCGGCATTCGGCCCGAGCACATTGGGCGCGAATAACAGAATCGACCGGCCCCCGTGGCTTTAGCGCTTCTCCGCGCTCGGCCTGGCACCGGGCACCGCCCACTTACTCGATCTGCCGCCCACGACACAATACGACGCTAAAGGACTGCACACGGCCATCACCTGTTGGAACAGCAACTGCAGCGGCGTTTGGGCCCGCTCGGCGCGGGTGTCCGAAGAAAACGCTAAATAATACAATGTCGCCAAGTAAGTTAATACCCGGCGACAAATTGTTTGACTGAGATTCGTACATTAGAATGCATATGAAGCACTAAAACTCAATCTATTACTACTAGGCTCAAAAGTGTGTTGAAGGAGATTATCTCTAGTTGTATCATACTTAGCATAAAATGCATGAGTATATTCAACCCTTACAATTACATTATCAATTACTTCCCGCATAAATCCACCGCCTACAACAGGCCCCTGCACCCAAGCTGAATCTGAAAAACTATCAACAGTTGTTCCTTTAAACTCTACATTTTGCCACTGCCAACCACCTTTCGCATAAAGAACTGACTTACCCCCAAGCGGCGCACCAATCAACGCTGATACGTTGGCATATGGACCAAAGTCAATGTGCAATTCACTTGGGGTGTTACTATCCCCGCTAGACAAATTATAGCCGGCACCAAACTCAATAGCGCTATAAATGCCAGAATTAATTCCTGAATAACCAGCAATAGCGCCGGCAACAGGACCGTACGTTGTGGTTGATCTTCTCTCCACGGTCCTCTGCGTTGTACGGAGAGTATCATCGACATTATCAGAAGACATTCCAGTAATGACACCAAGGTACGGACCAAGAGGGACGGCAGCATATGCAGCATTAGTAGCAACCAAGAGCAGCATGATTATAACTAACCTAGACATACTTTCTCCTGTTAATGGAGTTAATTAGGCGGGGCCTCCAAAAAAGACCGCATCTTTCGTATCTGCATCTTGCACTCCACCGTAATAGCAACGGTTGGATAAAGCCGCTTCGCGGACGACGATAGCGGCGTCCCTTAAACTCTGAAATGTAGCCTGACCCTCTCGCACATGCTATGCACGCGCGGTCGAAGATCGCAACGACGA
>JAKDMK010000495.1 GCA_030452365.1 Nitrococcus sp. | reverse complement strand
CTCTATACTGGCTCCTCTATGGCCCGGAAAACAGCCGTTTCTGGACGGACACTAGCTAGTGTCCGTCCAGAAACGGCAAGTCTTTGATTTATTTTGAGAATCAAGGCGAAAAGCGATTGAAAACTCCGGTGAATCGTGCTCTAATTCAAAGTCAAGCGATTGATTTCAAATCAAAAACACGAAACACCGGAGCCAGAACATGCGCGAGAAACGCACGTCCCAAGTCAGTATATTCGATCAGTTCGCCGCACACGAGATCGGCCGTGAGCTGGAAGCCATGTCGGGCTGGCTCGATGCCCACCCGCAGGTACTCGAGCGGGTCGCCGAGGATCTGGGCGCATCGGCTACCACCGGGCGTCGGGGGCTGAGCGCCGAGGCGACGCTGCGCTGTGCGTTGCTCAAGCAGCACCGCCAGTTGAGCTACGAGGAGCTGGCGTTTCATCTGCTCGACTCGGCCTCGTTTCAGGCGTTCGCGCGCCTGCCCAGCGGCTTGACGCCGAAGAAGGCGAGCTTGCAGGCCAATATCGCTGCGATCCGCCCGGCCACCTGGGAGGCGATCAACGCCGAGCTGCTCCAGGGGGCGAAGACCACGGGCGTCGAGCGGGGCACGATGCTGCGCCTCGACAGCACGGTCACCGACAGCCCCATCCATGAGCCCAGCGACAGCACGCTGCTGGGCGACAGCGTGCGCGTGATGGTGCGGCTGCTACAAACCGCCGAGGCGCTGGACGGGGCGCCGGCGTTGGCCTGGCACAACCACACGAGGCGGGCGAGAAAGCGCGTGCGCGCGATTGGCTACACCCGCGGCCAGGACAAGAAGCGCGCGCTGTATCAGGATCTGGTCTCGGTCACGCAGGCCACCTTGGGCTATCTCAACGAGATCGAGGCGCGGCTTGATCACTGCCCCAGCGTGGCCGAGCTGGCGCAGCTGGTGGGCTGGCAGGCCGAGGTCGCCCATTTCGTGCCCTTGATCGAGCAGGTGATCGAGCAGACCCAGCGCCGGGTCTTCGCCGGTGAGAAGCTCCCGGCCCAGGAGAAGCTCGTCAGCCTGTTCGAGGCGCACACCGATATCATCGTCAAAGATCGCCGCCAGGTGCACTACGGCCACAAGCTCAACCTCACCAGTGGGCGCAGCGGGCTGATCTTCGATGTCGTCATTGAGCACGGCAACCCCGCCGATGCCGAGCGCTTTATGCCCATGCTCGAGCGCCACATCGAGCGCTTTGGCACCGTGCCCCGCCAGGTGGCCGCCGATGGCGGCTATGCCTCGGGCAAGAATCTCGCCGCCGCCCGGGCTGCCGGCGTCGCCGACATGGCCTTTCACAAAAAGCGCGGGCTCAGCGTCGAGGAGATGGTCAAGAGCCAGTGGGTGTATCGGAAGCTGAGAAACTTCCGTGCCGGCATCGAGGCGGGGATCTCGTGCTTGAAGCGGGCGTTCGGGCTCGCGCGCTGCACCTGGAAGGGCCTCGAGCACTTCAAGGCCTACGTCTGGTCCTCGGTCCTCGCCCATAACCTGGGGCTGTTGGCGCGCCTGAAACCCGGTTAACCGCCCGCCCCCGCCTTCCTTGTCCGTCGCGGCGCCTGGCGCTGCGCGGGAACACTGCGCCTAAAATTCACGATACTCGCCGTTCAGCGGGTCCACCTCTCATTGTGCGGTGCAGCAACTGGCCGCGACTGCTTCATGGGCCTCTATACTGGCTCCTCTATGGCCCGGAAAACAGCCGTTTCTGGACGGACACTAGGAAGCTCGCTGTGACTCGACGTGCATCAGGGCGCATACGCCGAGCCATCGCGGCAGGGCGCGCCGTGCCTGCGCTATGCCGTGCACCACGAGCCGTTCGGATTCCATCGCTTTGCCGAGCGAAAGGTCGCCGCGCCAGATATAGATCATGTCGCGCAGAGTGCTGACGAGGTAGAGCTCGACGTCGAGATCAGGCTCTTTCACGCAAAGCTCGCACCGCCCACCCTCGTTCAGAAACCACCAGTGCCGCGTGCTCTCGGGCTGGTCGGTGAGCTCCATCTGGACCAGGGCGCGCCTGTTGTCGAACGCGTCTGGCCGGGCACCTGCCTCCATTGCCCAAAGCAACAGGCCCAGGTCCACCTCATGCTCCGCCAGCTCACGACGTGTCCATCTTTGGCCCCATAGCCCCAGCGCCTCGATGATGGGTGCGAACTCCTCGCCCGCCGGCGTCAGATGATAGGTCCAGCTACGTCCGCTCTCCGATCTGCGCCGCTCCACGACGCCTTCCGCCTCGAGCTGCTTGAGGCGGCGTGACAAGAGCGTCGGCGAGGCAAGGGAAATGCCGCGCTGCAATTGCGAGAAGCGCATGGCGCCGCCGGCGAGATCGCGCAGGATGAGCGGGGTCCAGCGCTCGCAGAAAACCTCGGCGGCCTTCGCAACCGGACAGAACTGGCCGTAGCTCTTCATCACGGAAC
>JAKDMK010000494.1 GCA_030452365.1 Nitrococcus sp. | reverse complement strand
CTACCTGCGCCGCCGGCAGGGGCTGGAGGCTATCGACTACCCGAGCCCCGCAATCGAGGGCGTGCTATCCCGCACCCTGGGCGTACCCATTTTCCAGGAGCAGGTCATGCAGCTCGCCGTGGTGGCTGCCGGGTTCACTCCAGGGGAGGCGGACCAGCTACGCCGCTCCATGGCCGCCTGGCGGCGCAAGGGCGGTCTGGAGCACTTTCGTGAACGGCTGCTGCGCGGCATGGCCGAGCGTGGCTATGCCCAAGCCTTCGCCGAGCGCATCTTCGCCCAGATCCAGGGCTTCGGCGAGTACGGCTTCCCCGAATCCCACGCCGCGAGCTTCGCCTTGCTGGTCTACGTCTCCGCCTGGCTCAAGCGTTTTGAGCCGGCCGTCTTCACCTGCGCCCTGCTCAACAGCCAGCCCATGGGCTTTTACGCGCCCGCCCAGCTCGTGCGCGATGCGCGCGCACACGGGGTCGATGTACGCCGCGTGGATGTGACCGTGAGCGAGTGGGACTGCACCCTGGAGCCCGCCGCCGGCGATAGCCTGGCCCTGCGTCTTGGCCTGCGTCTAATTAAGGGGATCTCAGCCACCGGGGGCAAGCGCGTGGTGCACGCCCGTGCTGTTCAGGCATTGCGCGATGTCCAAGACCTGGCCCGCCGGGCGCAGCTCTCGCGGGGCGATCTCAAGGTCCTGGCTGATGCCGGCGCCCTTGCGCCGCTCGCCGGCCATCGACGCGATGCCTGGTGGCAGGTGCTCGGCGTGGAGCAGGATCTGCCGGTTCTCCAGGGCGCTGAGATCCGCGAGCCCCGGCCCGCCCTGAAGGTGCCCACAGAGGGTGAGGATCTGGTTTACGACTACAACAGCACCGGCCTCAGCCTGGGGCGTCATCCCCTGGCGTTGCTTCGGCCCCAGCTGCGGCGTCAGCGATTCCGCACGGCAGCGGAGCTGCGAGAGCTAGACCACAAGCGGCTCGCCCGCGCCGCCGGCCTCGTCATCTCCCGGCAGTGTCCCTCGGCAGAGAACGGCATCGTGTTCGTGACCCTCGAGGATGAGACCGGCATGGTGAACGTAGTGATCTGGAAGCCTCTGGTGGAGCGGTTCCGGCGGATCGTGGCAGGCGCGCGCCTGCTGGGCGTGGTGGGCATCTGGGAGCGCCACGGCGAAGTCACGCATCTGATCGCCGGACGGCTGGAGGACCACAGCCATCTGCTGGGCGAGCTGACGACGCGGAGCCGGGATTTTCATTGAGAGTTGGCGGCTCCCATGCGTCTGCCGGCATTGCGCCACGCCACAGATCCAGCGGATAAAGGCAAAAGCAGCCATCCATTGCCTAGTATTCCCGTGTCTCGCCAACCAATCCAAACACTTATGTCGGGTGCAGTGTAATCCGCTTCTGACATTCAGAAGTGAACCCGGAATTTTGAACAACGCCGTAACGTGTAGTCGGTGACCAATGCGGGCTGAAATGATGTGCATTGCGATCATTTGTGCCAAAAAGACTTTTTCTGGCACAAATATTGGTCAACCCATCAGATTTTATGGATTGCAATGCAAGCGACGAGGTCTAGCGAAACGCGTCCTTGTGCAACAGGACTTTGCGCCGTTTCTTCATCCTGACAACCTTAGGGTTGAAGTTGCGTGCAATGTCCCTGTGCTGCGCGTTGAGATACTCGTTGAGCAAATCGGACTCACGTCGCTCGAGGGGCGTCAGCTCCGAGGTGTCACGCTCAAGTTGTCGGCAGTCGCGCAAGAAATGCCGCAAGCGAACCCGCGCCATCGCGGATTTGTCGCTGAAGATGAAGTGGAGCTGCTCGTCGGTCTCCTCGCGCATGTCTTGGATATATACCGCCGCGCCGGCCTGCTGATCGAATTCATCGAGAAGTTCGAACCACCGCCTGGCTTCATAGCGGAAGAGCCGGCTCGATAGTTCATCCAGTTGGGGTTCCAGTCTGCCGGCATGTATTCGTTGAGATAGAAGCCGTCCTCGCCGATACCACGGCGGCAGCGTTTCGTTGATCGCGTCAAGATCACCGATTGGGATCTGGTCCCAGGCGGTCCGAAGCGCGTCTTGCGTCCTGCAATCGACCCCGTACAGGTCACGGAATATCGAGCGCTCCAGCAGGAAGCGCTCGTTGTCGGGCATGTGCATGCGGTAATGCAGTTGCCGGGTTTCATCCCAACTGTAAAAGCCGGATTGCACGCGCATCACGGCGCGCCGCAACACGGGCGAGTGCGTGCCAGCGGGTTGCATCATGCGTTGTCACCATCGTCGCCCTGATCCGGTTCATTCGGGTCGCCGAACATGAAACTCGGGCTGTTGAACCATCGAAACGAGGCGAGGCCGTAGTAGCGGTAATCCGGATCGTTTTTGCCGACTGCCATAATAGCTTGTAACTGCCCCGCGACAAACCGGGCGCGGTACTCGCGCCAGCGCGATTGCCGGTC
>JAKDMK010000493.1 GCA_030452365.1 Nitrococcus sp. | reverse complement strand
CTCGGCGTAGCCGCGCGCAGTGGCAGCGCCTGATGGTCGCTTATGAAGCCAGTGGCCAAAGCCAGCAGGTATTCTGCCGTGTACATGGCCTAGCGTTGAGCACTTTCGCCCGCTGGCGGCGGATACTGGCGGAGCAAACGGCCTCGGTAGTAGCGCCACGTGGTGCGCCTGTTCACTGAGCTGGCGGTATCTGCGCGTGGGCAGGCGCTCGATGAGACGCCGCCTTGGGAGATTGAACTGGCGCTTGGCGCCGGCGTGGTGCTGTGGATGCGCCGGAGCGAGTCATGTTGGAGCCGGTCGCTCAAGGTCAGGTCCCGTGTGCCGATCCGTCTGTAGCGCGCCGTTATTTCCGGCACGCCCTGACGGGCGAGCTCGCGACGCTGCTCGATGCGGTTGTGCAGACTGCTGATGCGGCGACGCCGGTCGCGCGCGATCAGCGCCGCGCAGAGGAGCACAGAAAAATATCGCGCAGAGGCGGTAAGCTTGAATGTTTGCTGACGGAATAGCAGAGGAAATCTAAGTGGGACTGCGCGACATACTCGTCCTAATTCCGGTGGTGATGGCGGTTCCAATTGGATTCTTCCGGCCATGGTTCGGTGTTCTGGCATGGACCTGGATAGGCCTCATGAATCCCCATCGACTGACTTGGGCAATACGTGATTGGCCGGTCGCCCAGGGCGTGGCCATAGCGACGCTCCTTGGCCTGCTCGTTGCGCGGGATCGCCGGGCCATTCCGCTGACCTTCGAGACCGTGTTGTTGGGCCTGCTCGCCGTGTATTTCACCATCACCACCGCGCTCGCCTGGGACCCGGAAGTGGCTTGGGTGGCCTGGGAGAAGTTGATGAAAATTTATCTCTTCACCTTTGTCACCACGATGTTGATATTCAGGCGCGACCGTGTTCGTCTACTGATGTTGGTAATAGTCTTCTCACTCGGTTTCTACGGCATCAAGGGCGGGATTTTCTCCATTGTGACCGGTGGGCAGTACCAAGTTTTGGGGCCGCCTTATACCTTCATTGCCGGTAATACCAACATTGGTCTCGCGTTGTGCTTGAATCTGCCGCTTGCTTTGATTGCTGCTCGCCTGGAGGCTAATAAATGGCTTCGCTGGACGCTCTTCGCCGTATTCTGGCTGTCCATTCCGGCCATATTGTTTACTTACTCACGAGGGGCCTTCCTGGGCCTCATCGCTGTTCTTACACCGATGGTCTGGCGCTACAAGGGGCGAGTCTTGGTGCTGCTCCTGATTGGCGGGCTGGCACTTTATATGGCCGAGAATTTAGTCCCCAATAAGTGGGTTGATCGCCAGGAGACCATGCTGCACTACGAAGAGGATGATTCGGCCATGCAGCGGATACAGGCCTGGGGTGTGGCCATCAATATCGCGCTGGACCGGCCGCTGTTGGGCGCCGGTTTCGACTTCGTGGACACCATCAGCGAGGGCCGGTGGCTAAGCTATGCAAATTTCGTCGGCAAGGAGAGCTGGAACCCACGCGCGGCGCATAGCATCTATTTTGAGATATTGGGCCAACATGGAATCATCGCTTTTATGCTGTTCTGTGTTCTGCTATTCGGCACGTACTGGCGCCTCAGACGCTTGTCTAAACGGGTGCATACGGCGGAGACAGAATGGATCGGAGGCTACGCTCGGGGCCTACAGCTAGCACTGATTCCCTATATAGTTGCGGGCGCTTTTCTAAGCTTGGCCTATTTTGATTTATTTTATTATTTAATTGCATTAAGCGCAATTTTGCAGCGGGAGTATGCGGAGGCAACTGCGGCGGCAGCTAGGAAGTCAGACGCGGTGTTGTCGGACACTGAGCTTGAGGCGCAGACTTCTCGGGCCATACTGGCATGGACCGCCGACTACGGCTCTCGCCGCGGGCACTTGCCGCTGTACAACCCGCGTTTGCGGGACTGAGAGGCTAGTTCGGAATGAGAGCCATCGCCGAGACAGCTGTTGCGCACAAAGCTCAGACCGCAGATCGAGTGCGAATTCTGCACGTTGTCCACGGACTGCCGCGGGGCGGTCTCGAGAACGGCGTGGTGAACCTCGTTAATCACTTACCGCCGCTGCAGTTTCAGCAAGCGGTCTGTTGCCTGGATCGTCGCGGGGAAATGGCCGATCGACTCGATCCGATGGCCCCAGTCTTCGCCATGAGGCGACACCGCCATAGCTTGGCGCTGCCTTTCCGGCTCGCGCGGCTCATCAGGCGCTGGCAGGCGGATATCGTCCATTGCCGAAATTGGAATGCGTGGCCTGATACGGCAGTGGCTTGCCTCCTTTCGAGGAGACGCCCATCACTCGTCTGGAGTTTTCACGGCTTTCCCGATAGCGATGATGAATTCCCACCACGGCGTTGTATTGCCTCACGGCTGTTAGCCCAGGGCACAGATCGGCTTTTTGCCGTCTGCAAGGACGCTGCCGTGCGTTTCGCCAAA
>JAKDMK010000492.1 GCA_030452365.1 Nitrococcus sp. | reverse complement strand
GGGAGGCCGTCGACCTGACACGCGGGTTGCTCGCAGAATGCCGGGTTCGCCTGGAGGGCATCGTCGAGAAGGAAGGCTTCGAGAAGAACAAGGCCATCGCGGATGCCAAGGAGGCCGTCAACGCGTACGACGAGCGCACGGGTCTGCCGTCCGATCACTACACGGATGCCGACGTTGAAGCGCTCTCAGAACACGTATTCTGCCATATCTTCGTACAGTATCCGGACGGGGTGGACGCACGGATTCACTGAACGAGCACGTGGTGGCTGCCTGCCCCGGTGCTCCGGCAACGCCGACCCACAGATGCTCAACATTACTCCTTCCGTTTCAGATCGCGCGCGGCACCCGAGGCTCGCCGAAGGCGCATTCGAGCGCCGCACGGTCCCAACCGCCGGCATTGGCGGCCGCCTCATAGGTGCTCTGCAGGAAGCCCAGCAGCGCCTCATCGGGCGCATCGGCGGTGCGCATGGCCTCGTAGGGTAGGATGAACTCGCCCATCGCCTCGTGGAAGAACGCGCCCTCTGGCTGCACAGGCGCGGCGCGGAATCCCGCCGGCTCGGGATAGGCATAGGAGTAGAACGCCGGATAACCGAGCCCAGCGCCGGGCCAGAAGCCCGCGCTGCTCACCTCGTGGGAATAGGCCTCGCGCGTAATGGCATCCGGCAGGCCCGGCACACCGCCCGGATGCAGCGGCGCCGAGCGTCCCGAGAAGCGCGTGACCGCCAGATCGAAGCTGCCCCAGAAGAAATGCACCGGGCTGACCTTACCCAGAAAACCCGTGCGGAACTGTTTAAACACGCGGTCGACTTGCAACAGCGCGCGCCAGAAACGCTGGGCAAAGTCCGGCTCGTAGGAGCAGTGCGTCTGATCCTCGCTGAACGGGATGGCGTCTGGGATTTCGTTCGGCGTGCCGTGGATGCGCACATGAATATCAAGTTCGGCAAGCGCTGCAAGCACCGCGGCATAGAATACCGCCACCGACCGAGCGCTGAGCGGCAGGCGCCGTTCGCCACCGCCACTGGTGCGGACAATCAGCTCGTGCTCGATGAAATCGAAGTCGATCTCGAACAACCGTCCATCGTCATAAGGCATGGGCGAGGTGGTCAGGCCGCGCGCGGTCAAGTACAGCACGACATGCCACTGATGATTGACCCACGGCGTCTGCGCGACCCGAATCTTGCCCACGATCTGGGCCCAGCGATGCAGAGTCGCGCAGGTGTCCTGCCAGGCCTCGTAGGGCAGTGGAGGCCAGATCTCCGGCCTTAGAGCGTTGGATGGTGACGTCATGACGAACCCCCTATTGGCTCCATGGCCTGACGCTTGAGCGCGTTCCTTACGCCCTCGTTCGCCTCCATGCGCTTGCGATGCGCCTTGAGCGCGGGATAATCGTCGATCGATAGTGGTGTCTGCTCGATCCAGCGACAAAGGACGTAGAGGAATGCATCGGCGAAGCTTTGTGTGCCCAAATACCACTCGTTCCCGCTGTTCTTGAGAACACCGTTCATACGCGCGTAATGGCCCGCAAGTTTGTCATAGGCCTTGTCCCTGACCTCTTTCTGTGCCGCCTCGCTGTCCGCGAAGCGCTGCGCGGCGAAGTGAGGACCGTAGGCCGCGTGCACTTCCGAGCTCATATAACTGAGCGCTTCGGCTTCTTTGCGCCCGAGCTGCTTATCGCGCGCATAATCGTCGTCGCCATAGGCGGCACCGACATAGGCGAGGATGGCAGTGACCTCGGTTAGCACGTCGCCGTCGTCAAACTGCAGCGCGGGCACTTTTCCTTTTGGGTTGATGGCAAGATAGGCGTCCTTTTTGTGGTCGCCGCGGGCGAGGTTGTGAATCTCGATCGGTGCATCGAGCCAAGCGATGGCGATATTGGGCGCCAATGAGCAGGTGCCGGGCATGGTGTAGAGGGTTGGCATGATCGTTCAATCTCCGTTTCAGCTCGCTTCCATCATCAGATAAATTCATCGCAACTATTCACCCCCTTCTGCGCAGGATGACTTTTCCGTACTGTCATTCTGCGCGGAGCCGTCAGGCGGAGTCGCAGAATCTAGTCGCTGGATCCTGCGACTCCGCTTCGCTGTACGCAGGATGACGAGGGGTGAGTAGTTACAATTCATCTGAATCGATGACGGCCGCAGTGATTTCCCTTGAAAACAACAAGGCTCTGGCTTACAGCGTAGACGCACCCTGGTGGTTCGGCTAGATCGCTTTCCGGGAACCCAGTGTTTCCTCTCGGGGAACGCCAGCGCGCATGTGACATGCTAGTCTCCTAGCAGACGCCGTTTCCGTTCTATGGAGAACCATCATGAGCTGGCAACTTGCGAAAGAACCCGAGGTCATGCCGGGGCGCTGCCCGGCGCTGCAGACGGAGATCGTCCCACGCCGGCGTGATCTCGGCGGCTTCGAGGTGCGCCGAGTGCTCCCGGCGGCGGAGCGGCG
>JAKDMK010000114.1 GCA_030452365.1 Nitrococcus sp. | reverse complement strand
CTGCGACGCCGCTTCGCTGCGCGCAGGATGACGAGGGGTGAGTAGTTACGTTCACAACAGGTTTTCCTTCCAAGGGTCAATGACGCAGATCCCGGGCAGATCGAGTTCGCCCGTATTGCGGGTCACCAGGGTCAGGCCGTGTTCGAGGGCTGTGGGGGCTAACAGACTGTCGATGGCGGGCAAAGGGCGGTCTGCCGCGCGGCTGAGGCGGCCCCAACGCTCGGCAATCGCGAGACTGACCGGTAAGAGCTGTGAACCCAGCCACGGAAGCAGCGTACCTTCCAGCCAGTCCTTCAAACGACGTTGTGCGACCGGATCGGTCAAGCGTTCGATACCGCGCCGAATCTCGCCGATAGTCAACACACTTAGATGAAGCCGATCATCGGAAACCTGCTCGAACCACCGCAATAACCGTCGTTCGGGTTCTTTGCGGCGCAATTCCGAGATGATGTTGGTGTCGAGCAGGAAACGCCCGCTACTCACAGGTCGATTTCCCGCGTCAGAGATTGATCGCGGGTCAGATCGATGTCCACGTCCATCAAGGGTGAGTTGCGAATCAGCTCCACGAAATTCGGTTTGGGCTGCCGCAAGCGCTCGTAATCCTCACGCGAGATCACCACCACCACCGGCTCACCGCGTAGGGTAATTTCTTGCGGTCCATGCTGCTCGTCAAGTGTCGCTGGCGATCCGCTCCTACAGTTTCTTGCGCAGCAGCTCGTTGACCACTTGCGGGTTGGCCTGGCCCTTTGAGGCTTTCATCACCTGGCCGACGAAAAAGCCCATCAGCTTCTCCTTGCCGGCGCGGTACTGCTGCACCTGATCCGGATTGGCGGCGATGATCTCATCGATCATGGCCTCGATGGCGGAAGAGTCGCTGAGCTGCACCAGACCGCGCTGCTCGATTATGGCATTGGCTTCGCCCTCGCCGTTCCACATGGCCTCAAAGACGTCCTTGGCGATTTTTCCGGATAATGTGTTGTCCTTGATCCGCTGCAGCAAAGCGCCGAGCATGCGCGCACTGATCGGCGCCTCGGCGAGTTCGAGCCCCGCCTTGTTCAAGGCCGCGGCGAGCTCCCCCATGGCCCAGTTGGCGGCGAGCTTGGCATCGGCGCACTGCGCGGCCACCACTTCGAAGTAATCAGCCATGGCACGGCTAGTGGTCAACACGCTGCTGTCGTAGGCATCCAGCTCATATTCGCGCATGAAGCGCTCGCGCTTGGCATCGGGGAGCTCGGGCAGCGTCTCGCGGACCTCTTCGATCAGCGCGGGCGGGATCTCGATCGGCAGCAGATCGGGGTCGGGAAAGTAGCGATAGTCATTCGCCTCCTCCTTGGTCCGCATGGGACGCGTCTCGTTGCGGGCGGGGTCGAATAGCCGAGTCTCCTGCACTACCGCACCACCGTCCTCCAGTAGCTCGATTTGGCGCTGAATCTCGTAGTTGATGGCGCGCTCGACGAAGCGGAAGGAGTTGACGTTCTTCACCTCGGTGCGCGTTCCGAGCCGCTCGTCCCCCAGCGGCCGCACCGAGACATTGGCGTCGCAGCGGAAGGAACCCTCCTGCATATTGCCATCGCTGATCTCCAGATAGCGCACCAGGCTGTGCAGCTTTTTCATGTAAGCCACGGCCTCTTTCGCGGAATGCATATCCGGTTCCGAGACCACCTCGATCAGCGGCGTGCCGGCGCGGTTGAGGTCGATTGCGGTAACTTGCGCAAAGCCTTCATGCAGGGACTTACCGGCGTCCTCCTCCATATGCGCGCGGGTGATCCCGATACGCTTGGTCACACCGCCGTCGAGCTCAATGTCCAGATGGCCGTTGCCGACGACTGGCAGCTCGTATTGCGAGATCTGATAGCCCTTGGGCAGATCCGGGTAGAAGTAATTCTTGCGCGCGAAGACCGAGCGCGGCGCAATAGCCGCACCCAGCGCGAGACCCAGCTTCACGGTCATGCGCACGGCCTGCTCATTGAGCACCGGCAATACACCCGGCAGGCCCAAATCGATGGCACAGGCCTGGGTGTTGGGCGCGGCCCCATACGCCGTCGACGCCCCGGAGAAGATCTTGGTCTGGGTTGCGAGCTGAATATGGATCTCGAGCCCGATCACCGGTTCCCAGCTCATATTTGCCCCTGCCTGTCCCGCGGATTCGCCTGTGCCGTGCTCATGGAATGCCGTAGTCACTCATAGCCGGGTGGTACCCGCACATGCCAGTCCGTCTCCTGCTGATAGCGATGGCCGACATTGAGCAAGCTCTCTTCGGCGAAGAAATTGCCTATGACCTGCAGCCCCACGGGGCGCCCAGCGGCGAAACCCGCTGGAATTGACAATGCCGGCAGTCCCGCCAGGTTGGCGGCGATGGTGTAGATATCCGAGAGATACATCTGCACCGGGTCCGAGGTTTTCTCGCCCAAATCGAAGGCTGGCGTCGGCGCGGTCGGACCCAGGATGACATCCACCTGCTCGAAGGCACGCACAAAATCATCGCGGATCATGCGGCGCACCTGCTGGGCCTTGAGGTAGTAGGCATCGTAATAGCCGGCCGAGAGCACGTACGTGCCTATCATGATGCGGCGCTTGACCTCGGCGCCAAAGCCTTCGCCGCGGCTACGCTGGTACATGTCCTCCAGATCCCGCGGTTCGCGGCAGCGATAGCCGTAACGCGCCCCATCGTAACGTGACAGATTGGAGGACGCCTCGGCGGGTGCGATCACATAGTAGACCGGCACCGCTAAATGCGTGTTGGGCAGCGAAATATCTTTAACTTGCGCTCCCAACCGACGCAGCACATCGATAGCCGCATGAATGAGGTCGCCGACCTGCGCATCCAGACCCTCACCGAAATACTCTTTCGGCAGGCCAATTGTCAGTTCCGTCAGCGGCGCGCCGAGGCCTGCGGCATAGCAGGGTACTGGACGGTCGACGCAGGTGGAGTCGCGCCGATCGAAGCCCGCCATGGCCTCGAGCAGCAAGGCGAGATCCTCCGCGGTGCGAGCCATCGGGCCGCCCTGGTCAAGGCTGGAGGCAAAGGCAATCATGCCGTAGCGGGAAACGCGGCCGTAGGTGGGCTTGAGCCCGCTGATGCCGCACAGTGCAGCCGGCTGGCGGATGGAGCCGCCGGTATCCGTCCCCGTCGCTCCCGGCACGAGCCGCGCCGCCACGGCAGCGGCCGAGCCGCCCGAGGAGCCGCCTGGGACGGCCGCGGCGGCCCAAGGATTATGCACCGGGCCGAAGAAGCTGGTCTCGTTGGACGAGCCCATGGCAAACTCATCCATGTTGGTCTTGCCGAGCATGACGGTACCCGTTGCCTTCAGGCGCTCGACCACATGCGCATCGTAGGGGGCAGTGAAATTATCCAGCATACGGCTGCCGGCGCTGGTCTTTATGCCCTCTGTACAAAAGATATCCTTATGGGCGATTGGGATACCCGTCAGCGGTCCGCCCTGGCCTCTGGCGCGGATGGCATCGGCCGCTTGCGCGGCGGTCAGAGCCTGCTCCTCGGACACGGTAATGAAGGCGTTTAGCCCCGGGTCGAGCCGTCGGATGCGACCCAAGTACGCCTGCGTGAGCTCAACGCTGCTCAGCGCGCCAGATCGCAGATCCCCCGCCAGCTCGGCAATGGTTTTCTCGTGCATGGCTTTTGGATCCTGTCAGACGGGGCCGATATCGGTTTTACGAGGCTATTCTTCGGCTCATTCAATCACTTTCGGTACTAGGTACAGCCCGTCCTGAGTAGCCGGCGCGATGGACTGGAAGAGCTCGCGCTGATCGCTCTCCTCGATCGCATCGGCACGCAGACGTTGCGGCATATCGAGTGGGTGGGCAAGCGGCTGCACGCCGTCGGTGGCGACCAAATTCAACTGCTCCACGAAATTGAGAATTCTCGATAGATTTTCCGCGTATGCCGGTATATCGTTGCCGTCTATTGCAAGCCGTGCAAGATGGGCAATCTCCCGAACCTGTGAGGGTTCAAGGGGCATAATGGACACTCCGTCTGATTAAGCGAGAAAGGCAATAAATATTAACATACTTGCAAGCTTGCCCAAGCTCCAACCGTTGGCACCACGGCCTGTTGACATTCACCCACGGCGTCGCGTCGTGGGTGAATGTCAACAGGCCCTAGCAGGCTCTCTCAACTAGGCGTCACATCAAGCATGTTCAAGGGTATTCGTGGACTCTTCTCGAACGACCTCTCCATCGATCTTGGTACCGCCAATACACTGATCTACTCCCGTGGTCAGGGAATCGTGCTGAACGAACCGTCTGTGGTGGCTATCCGGCAGAACCGAGACGGCGGCCCCAAAACGATTGCCGCGGTCGGCGCCGAGGCCAAGATGATGCTCGGCCGAACGCCGGGCACGATTCGCGCCATACGCCCCCTCATGGACGGGGTTATTGCCGATTTCACCGTAACCGAGAAAATGCTGCAGTATTTTATTCGTAGAGTGCACGAAGCGCGCTTTTTCAAACCAAGCCCGAGAGTGCTCGTCTGCGTACCCTGCGGCTCTACTCAGGTCGAGCGCCGGGCGATCAAGGAATCTGCAATGGGCGCCGGCGCGCGCGAGGTCTTTCTGATCGAAGAGCCCATGGCCGCTGCCATCGGCGCCAACATGCCCGTCGATGAGCCCCATGGCTCTATGATTCTGGACATCGGCGGCGGCACCTCGGAGGTGGCGGTTATCTCTTTGAGCGGCATCGTCTATTCTGCCTCAGTGCGGATCGGCGGCGACCGCTTTGACGATGCTATCGTCCAGTATGTGCGGCGCAATTACGGCATTCTGATCGGCGAGGCGACCGCCGAGCGCATCAAACACGAGATCGGTACCGCTTTCCCTGGGACCGAGGTGCGCGAGATTGAGGTGCGGGGCCGCAATCTGGCCCAAGGCGTCCCGCGCTGCTTTACGCTGAACAGTAACGAGATCCTGGAGGCTTTGCAGGAACCGCTCTCCGGCATTGTGAGCGCGGTAAAGTCCGCCTTGGAGCAGACTCCGCCCGAGCTCGGCGCCGACGTGGCCGAACGCGGCATCGTGCTTACCGGTGGCGGTGTGCTGCTGCGCAATATCGACCGCCTGATGATGGAGGAGACGGGTTTGCCGGTCGTGATTGCGGAGGATTCGATGACTTGCGTAGCCCGCGGTGGTGGCAAAGCACTCGAGCTTATGGACCAGCGCGGTGCCGATCTGTTCGTCGCCGAGTAACAGGATAAAGCGGTCAGGGGGAGAAGGAGTCGGACACAAACAATCCGACGTTAGGGTGTTTTGATGCTACAGAATCTCGTAATGACTATCGAAATTGTCTCTGTCTTCCCTTCCTGCCGTCCTTGGTGTTCGTTTCCAGCTCGTCTGAATTCGGTCGGTCTCGAAATCTCCGTCGCGACAATCTACGAAGGCGTTTGACCGCGTGGGTTGTGCAAAGGGTGGCGGCCACTTTTCCCGGCAGAGATTCACGCCGCATCCAGCCAGTGGCTGGATGCGGCGTGACAGCGACACACAACACGGTGGTTTCTACTTGGTTTCACCGGTACGTGGTCTTGACACCCGGGTCCACCTTACAAAGCGAGGACAGCCGGGAGAAACGCGAGGCCAGCCAGGAGCGAAGCCCAGCAACACATGGCGAAGATGAGCGAGCGCAAAACGGTAACGCTCTCCATATTATCTAGTTCATTTTTTAGTTTCATCGTGAGTCCTCCTCAGCAATCAAGTGGTAGGTGCAACTGCTTCAGTTTCGTGAGCACCGCTGCGTGCCTGCTACTCGTCGTAAGTTGATTACGGCTTCAACTCACGATCCTTGTCGACTGGATGCGCCTAGTTCCGATCTCTTGCGCAGGCAATATAATAAAAGCAATGTTGATGCCAACCGTGCAATTGCGTTTGTATGACGCGTATAAAGCGCTTAAATATAAGAAGAAAATGCTGCGATGTGCGCGTGGCTTACGCGCCCAATGGGGGGTCTGTCACTCGGGGTTTTTACGACATGCCGATGGCGTATACGAAATGTCGTCAAGAGGACGCAAGGTGGACCGGCAAACCGATCATTGAGATTGGCGAGCGTGTCATCCACTAGGAGGATCGCCGGCTTGTTGTCACGGCAATTTACGCGCGTGCCCATGCTGCTGGTTTCGCGGTATTGAGGAAATCGCGGATCTCTTTGACCTTGAAGCCCATGGCGAGGCCGCGCAACTCGGCGCGAGTGGCATTGAGCCCATTGGCGATGACGCTGAGCCCGAAGCGCCATATCCTAGGAACTTCGGGGATAGCCTGACCTTCTTGTTTTGCTTCGGCGTCTATAAGGACTGCCTCAGATTGCTTAGCTCACGTTCCTTTAAGCTCAGAAACTGATAGATGCTGAGCGCCACGATCATCAAAGCCAGTGGGATGACACTGGCGACGATCAAGCGACGATCGCTCTGGGTTATTTGGCGTAGGCAATCCTTCATAACGACGATGCTGTTGTTGCTAGCAGACTTTTGGACTAAAGCAGACGACGTGACGATACTGAATTAATGATAGTAGATGATCACTTGTGGCGCGCGTTGATGGATATATAGCGATGAGCAAAGTTCTAGCGGTGGACCGGGGGACGGGGTTCTTCATGCAAGCAAAGGGCTGAAAAAGGTCGATCCAGACTCCGTGTCACGGAGTCTGGATCGACTTATCACACATCTCATCAGCCGCACTTACCGATTCTCCGTTCTTATCTGAGCACCGGACCATTAGTGGTCCGCTGCGCAATTACGCTCGCATTCGGCCGCCGCTGCACGAGCCTGGCGGCGTTGCTCCTCCCTCAAATATTCCCGATATTCTCGGTCGTCGTGCCTTGCCAGGCACGCGCGGCGACGCCCTCGGTACGTGACCGTAATTACGCAGCGGACCACTTAGTGAAAGTGAACGTCTCTCAGCGCTCGCAGCCGTTCACGACGAGAAACTTATTGCTGTAGCAAGTGTTTGAAATGCGCGACGATGTGTTAAGCAGCGGCACACAAGAGCCAGCCTTTGTTTGTGCATGTGCAGGGTTCGCCGTGATCGAAGAGAGAACAGCCGTGATCAAAGCAAGGCCCAATATTGCCAGGAGGAGTGAGTGATACCTTATAGCTTTCCTCCTGATACCTAGTTCATGCATTGCTTTCATCGTGAGTACTCCTTAACCAACCTTGATTGACTACGGTTTCAACCCACGATCCTTGTCGGCGGGATGCGCCTGGTTCCGAGCTCCTGCCCAGGCAAGACTTTAAAGGCAACGACAATGCCAACTGTGCAAGCGCGGCTACACGGCGCCACTAACGCACTGACTTATAGGAGG
>JAKDMK010000014.1 GCA_030452365.1 Nitrococcus sp. | reverse complement strand
GGTATAGCCAATTGAGGAGTTGCCGTGCTCCAATCCAACGGCAAGCATGCGCTTTAACCGGCTCTCTGGAACACCATTAAAAACAAAATCCAAAACATATCGTGGGTGCAACTTTTTAAATTCGTCATTGGCAAACACCCACTTATCCGTAGTCGTCTCGTCAACGTTAAAGAGATAGGGAGGATAAATATCTCCATCTATAACTTGGTACTTCAGCTTGCCTTCTTTGCGTAATCGTAGAATATGGGTATTTTCTTTACCTAAACCATAGATCTGGCAAAGATCGATTTCATGGTTCGATGTATTTTTTCGACGGTCGCGAAAATCTGTCCTAAGAAAACTATCGACAAACCATTGGGCAAAGAATGAAAATAATATGCTTGTATTGACCGAAGGTATCTCTACATTCTCGTTTCTTCGCCATAGATCAACGATTTTCTCTATGTCCGGGAGGTTCCGATCTCCTTCCGCCTCTGGCAGATGGCGTCCGGTAAAAGATCTGTCAGTTAACGATTCCCATGTCGTATACGACGAAGCCATTGAAAAGGGTCTGGGTCGGGGCTTTGCGGAATAGGCTAGCCAATTGATAATAATGTCACTGATAAACCGCCTCAACCACGTTATCCGCGAGGCAACCCTCGCAATCCATGGGAATCTGTTTGCAATCCGCAAAACCAACTGGAAGAAAAATTCATCCATGTTCATACCCATTTTTAGTTTAGGATTTTGGCGTTGTACCAGTGGTCCCGCCCAGACGTGGAGTATAGAGTATAGGAAAGATAAACGAGTACAGGAAGTATAAACGCCCCTTCCGGCGTTGGTAATCGGATGCTTCACTTGCAGTAGCGGGACATCCGATGCGCAAGTAGTGGGCAATCTGGGAATTACGGGGAATTACGGCGACACGTTACCAGTTACACCACAACGAGGCTCCGCCTCAGACCGACGAGTTGTTACACGGGCGAGTTGAGGACGTGGGCTGCACCGAGCACCCGTTGCGCTCCACCAACACCGCGCCTTCTGTGAACAGGAGCAACTCGCCCCATGGAAAACTTGACTCATTGTGCACAAGTTTCGGTACTCAAGCTTTCCTAGCTGAGGTGGTATGGCTGTACAAGTATCACAGAAGCGCAGCAAGACGGATGGCAGGGAGTTGGAGCCCTTCATAGTAGCGCGGCGGCGGGGGAGTAAACCCCTTCGGCTCAGAGTTGCCATACGCATGCGTATGGACTAGATTGCATTATATGCGTGGGAATTCTAGGCCGTCGTTGACAGCCGATGCGTGGGCGGAAGCCGCGCTCGAGGTTATTGCCGAGTCCGGAATGGAAACGGTGGCGGTAGAGTCGTTGGCGCGTCGACTCGGCGTTACCAAAGGCAGCTTCTATTGGCATTTTGCCAACCGCCAGGCTCTGATTCAGGCGGCACTCGATCATTGGGAACGCCGGGAAACCGACGAGGTGCTCGCCCGGGTATCACAGGAGCGGGACCCACGCAAGCGACTCGCGCGCTTGTTTCGTGAGGCGGATGGCAGCCGGCGCGCGGGACGGCTTTATCTAGCCCTTACCGGGGCTATGGAAAACCACCCGATTCAGACGGTTGTACGGCGCGTGATGGATCATCGAGTCCAGTTCCTGCGCGAGTGCTACACGGCCATGGGCCTATCGGCGGGGGAAGCCTGGCGGCGGGCGGTATTGGCCTATTCGGTGTTCCTCGGAACGCTGCAACTGCGCCGTGACGCCCCGGAGCTTATTCCCATCGGCGATGACTTCCACGAGTACATGCACTTCATCGGCGAGGCGCTCATTCCCGGATATAGCCGGGATCTGGTTCATGTATAGGAAACCTCCATGGCCTAGCCGCCGCGACGGCGGCGGGCGAGGGGAGAGTGGCGCGCTGTCGATTGGCGCGAACGGAGAAGCCTTATGTACACCCTGGTTGCAATTCTGATCGCACTAACCGGTGTTTGGGCACTGGCCTACGTTGGCGTGTCGCGGGCACTCTGGACCGCGGCGGGCGCGGTTTACCTGCTGGCCCTATTCGCAAGCGGGGGGATAGGTGCGGTGGGACTGCTGGTCGCGGCGGTGCTGTTCATTCCTGCGGCGATAGTGCTCAATGTCGGCTCGATTCGCCGCCGGCTGATCACACGCCCTTTGTTCGGCCTGTTTCGCAAGGCGCTACCTACCATGAGCGTGACCGAGCGGGAGGCGTTGGACGCCGGCGATATCTGGTGGGAAGCGGAGCTGTTCCAAGGTCGACCGGATTGGTCCAAGTTGCTCGGCTTCCAGGTAACGCGGCTTACGCCCGCGGAGCAAGCATTCCTCGACCACCAGGTAGAGACACTTTGCGGGATGCTCGATGAGGATCGCATTGTTCGCAAGGACCATGATCTGCCGCCCGAGGTCTGGGATTATCTAAAACGGGAGCGCTTCTTCAGCTTGATCATTCCAGAGGAGTACGGCGGGCTTGCTTTCTCCAGCCTGGCGCAGTCAACAGTCGTCTCCAAGATCGCCACGCGCAGTCTCTCCACCGCGGTGACCGTGATGGTCCCGAACTCGCTCGGACCGGGCGAGTTGCTGATGAAGTACGGCACCCAGGCGCAAAAGGATTACTGGCTGCCGCGGCTTGCCGACGGTCGCGAGATTCCCTGCTTTGCCCTGACTGGTCCGGATGTGGGCTCGGATGCGGGTTCCATGCCCGATTACGGGATCGTCTGCAAGGGCGAGCACGCCGGACGAAAGGTGCTGGGGATACGCTTGAGTTTCAACAAGCGCTACATCACGCTGGCCCCGGTCGCAACGGTGCTCGGGCTCGCGTTCAAGCTCTACGACCCACAGCATTTACTCGGCGCTGAGGAGTCGCTCGGAATTACCTGTGCCTTGATTCCGACGAATCACGCGGGGGTGCGAATCGGCCAGCGCCATTTCCCCATGGCGCTTGCGTTTATGAACGGCCCGGTCGCGGGTGATGATGTGTTCATTCCTCTTGATTGGATCATCGGCGGCCAGCCCATGGCCGGCAAGGGCTGGCGGATGCTGGTGGAATGCCTGGCGGTGGGACGCGCCATCTCGTTGCCGGCGTTGGGAACGGCGGCGGCTAAGCTCAGCTATCGCATGACCGGTGCCTATGCCCGTATCCGCCGTCAGTTCAAGCTGCCGATCGGTGAGTTCGAGGGTGTGCAGGAAGCCATGGCCCGGATCGCCGGACGCACCTATCTATTGGAGGCAGCCCGGGTGCTGACGGCGAGTGCCGGTGACATGGGCATCAAGCCGGCGGTCGTTTCCGCCATCGCCAAATACCATATGACCGAGCACATGCGCCTTACCATCAACGATGCCATGGACGTTCACGGCGGGCGGACCATTATTTATGGCCCACGCAACTACCTAGGCTACGCTTACCAGTCCGTTCCAGTGGCTATTACCGTCGAGGGGGCGAACATCCTGACCCGAAGCCTGATGATCTTCGGCCAGGGTGCCATTCGCTGTCATCCCTATGTGCGAGATGAAATGGCGGCGGTGCACGACAGTGATCCACGGCGGGGATTGCAGCGCTTCGATAGTCTGCTGTTCGCGCACATGGGTTATACCAGCAGCCGGGGCGTGCGCACCTTCACGCATGCCCTGACCGGTGCCCGTCTCGTCGCGGCCCCGGTCAGCGGGCCGGCCGCGCGCTATTATCGCGAGCTCACGCGGATGAGCAGCGCATTGGCGTTCGTCACCGACGTGACCTTGGGCGTGCTGGGCGGTGAGCTCAAGCGCAAGGAGCGCCTCTCGGCCCGGCTGGGCGATGTGCTGAGCAATCTCTATCTTGCCTCGGCGGTGCTCAAGTACCATGCCGATGCCGGTCGGCCGGAACAGGAACTGGCCTCGATGCAATGGGCGGTCGAGTATTGCCTGAGCGAGATCTACCAGGCCTTTGATGGGTTTTTCGACAATTTTCCTATAACCGGCGTAGGGCATGCGTTGCGGTTTGCGGTATTTCCCCTGGGTCGGCCCTACAAGGCGCCGAACGATCGCCTGAGTGCCCGCATCGCCCGGCAGATGATGGAGGCCGGTGGGGTGCGCGAGCGCCTCGCGCAGCATGTTTACCTGGGCCGATCCGCCGACGATCCAGTCGGACGCATGGAAGCCGCCTTCAACCTGCTGCTGCGCGCACAGACGCCTTACCAACGCTTCATCAAAGCGCTGGCCAGGAGGCAGGCCAAGGGCTTCACCTTCGAGGAGCAGTTGGCCTCCTGCCTGGAGCAGGGGATACTGGAGCGCGAACAGGCGGATTTGGTGCGCGAATACGAGCGCTTGCGCTGGGATGCGATTCAGACCGATGCGTTCGACCCGTCCGAGCTGGCACCCGAGCTTGATCGTCAAACACGAGCCGCGCGCCTGGACGCCAGCTGGCCCCGCCGTGCCGCCGAATGATTGGCCCTAATAAGTCTGCTTAGGAGAGCATGAGGATGAGCGAAGTCACTCACGTACGTCGTGCCGCTGTCCTCGGTGCGGGGGTGATGGGCGCGCAAATCGCGGCCCATCTGGTGAACGCCGGCGTGCGCGCGGTGTTGTTCGAGCTGCCGGCCGAGGGTGCCGAGCCCAATGCCCATGTGCAACGGGCGATAGCGCGGCTGCGCAAGCTGCAGCCGAGTCCACTGGCCACCGCGGCGCACGCTGAGCTGCTTGTCTCGGCCAACTACGAACAGCATCTGGAGGCCTTGCGCGAGTGCGATCTGCTGATCGAGGCCGTGGCCGAGCGGCTCGATATCAAGCGCGACCTTTTTGCCCGGATTGGCCCTTACATTGCCCCGCATGCATTGGTTGGTAGCAATACCTCGGGCCTGTCGATCAATCAGCTGGCCGATGTTCTACCCGAGGCCATACGCGAGCGCTTTTGCGGCATCCACTTCTTCAACCCGCCGCGCTACATGCGTTTGGTGGAGCTGACTCCGAGCGAGCAGACCGCGCCCTGGGTCCTCGATCAGCTGGAGACTTTCCTCACCGCTACCTTAGGCAAGGGCGTGCTGCGTGCGCGCGATACGCCGAATTTCATCGGCAACCGCATCGGCGTGTTTGCGATCATGGCCGCGATGCATCATGCCGATCGGCTCGGCCTGCCGTTCGATGTGGTGGACGCGCTGACCGGCGTGGCCATCGGCCGACCCAAGAGCGCCACCTTCCGCACCGCGGATGTGGTGGGCCTGGATACTTTGCAGCATGTGGTGGAGGGTTCGACCGAGCGGTTGCGCGATGACCCCTGGGTCGATTACCTGAAGCTGCCCGAGTGGATGCGCCGGCTCATCAAGGCCGGGGCGCTGGGGCAGAAATCCGGCGCCGGCGTCTACCGCAAGCTAGACAAGGAAATCCAGGTGCTCGATGCCGATAGAGGCGATTATCGACCCGCTGAGCCGGAGGCCGCGCCCGAGCTGCAGGAGATCCTCGGCCAGGCCGATGCGGGCAGTTTGCTCGCGAGGCTGCGCCAAGCCGAGCACCCGCAGGCGCAGTTTCTCTGGTGTATCCACCGGGATATGTTCCACTATGCGGCGTATCTGCTGGCGCATATCGCCGACAATGCGCGCGATGTCGATCTGGCCATTCGCTGGGGCTTTGGTTGGCAACGCGGACCGTTCGAGCTTTGGCAGGCCGCCGGCTGGCGCGAGACCGCGGCTGCAATCCAGGCGGACATCGACGCCGGGCGCACGCTCGCGGCCGTGCCTTTGCCCGATTGGGTGCACCGGATCGAGACCGTGCATAAAGCCGACGGCTCCTACGCGCCGTCGGACGGGGTGTATCGTCCCCGCTCCGCGCTGGCGGTCTACCAGCGGCAATATTTCCCCGAAAAGCTCCTGGGCGAGCGACCAGCCGCACATGGCGAGACGGTGTTCGAGACCGAGGCGGTACGTCTGTGGAACCTCAGGCCGGACATCGCAATCCTGAGCTTCAAAGCGCGCCAGCACGCGATCGGCAGTGACGTCCTGGACGGGATCATAGAGGCCGTGGACATCGCCGAGCGCTCCTTCCGAGGCCTCGTTCTATGGCAGGATTCCGAGCCGTTTTCGGTCGGAGCCAACCTAAAGCAGGTGGTTGCAGCCCTTGACGCCGATGACTACCCAATCCTGGAGCGAACGGTAGCGCGCTTTCAGCAGGCCACTGGGTGCCTGCGCGACTCGTCAATCCCGGTGGTCGGTGGCGTTCGTGGGCTGGCACTCGGCGGTGGCTGCGAGTTCCTCATGCACTGCGATCATGTGGTGGCCGCGCTCGAGAGCTATATCGGTTTGGTGGAGACAGGAGTGGGCCTCATTCCGGCCGGCGGTGGCTGCAAGGAGCTCGCGCGGCGGGCGGCGCAGCTTGCTGCGGATGGCGATCCGTTCCCGTTCCTGCGCCGCTACTTCGAGTCAGTAGCCAAGGCCAGCGTGGCGAAGAGCGCGCGCGAGGCGCAAACATTCGGCCTGCTTGGTCCCAATAGCACGGTTATTTTGCACCCCGATGAGGTATTGCATGTGGCGCAGCAGCAGGCCATCGCGCTGGCTGAGGCTGGCTATCGCCCGCCATTGAAGCAGCCTTTGCGCGTTGCGGGCCGGGATGGGGCGGCCACGCTCGAGGCCTTTCTGGTCAATCTGCGCTCCGGCGGCTTTATATCCGCGTACGACTATGAGGTTGCCGCACGCTTGGCGAGCGTTCTCTGCGGTGGTGACGTGGATGCCGGGATTAGCGTGTCCGAGAGTTGGCTGTTGCACCTTGAGCGCGAGGGTTTCATGACGTTGCTGCGCAACCAGAAGACGCGGGATCGAATCGCCCACACGCTCAAGACCGGCAAGCCGTTGCGGAATTGATTGAGGAGGAGGCTATGGCGAGACAAATTCAGGATGCCTTCATCGTGGCGGCCGTACGCACGCCGGTGGGCAAGGCCCCACGCGGTGTATTCCGGTCCACGCGGCCGGATGACCTGCTTGTCCACGTATTGCGCGGCGTAATCGACGCGGTCCCCGGCTTGGAGCCGGCGGCGATCGAGGACGTGCTCATCGGCTGCGCCATGCCCGAGGCGGAGCAGGGGCTCAACGTGGCTCGAATGGGGGCCTTGCTCGCCGGCTTGCCGGATGCGGTGCCGGGCGCCACCGTCAACCGGTTTTGTGCCTCCGGGCTGCAGGCCATCGCCATGGCCGCGGATCGAGTGCGGCTGGGTGAGGCCGATTGCATCATTGCCGGCGGTGCCGAGAGCATGAGCGCCATTCCCTGGATGGGCAATAAGCCCTCGTTCAATCCGGCCATCTTCGCGCACGAGGAAAACATTGGCATCGCTTTCGGCATGGGCCTGACGGCCGAGACAGTGGCCGAGCGCTGGCGGGTCTCGCGCGAGGATCAGGACGCTTTCGCTGTGCGGAGCCATCAGCGCGCTTTGCACGCTATCGAGACCGGCGAGCTCGGCGCCGGGATTCTGCCCTATACGCTGCGCCAGCGGACACCCTCCGCCGATGGCCAGACGGTTGCGGTACACGAGCGGATCGTGGATACGGATGAGGGACCAAGGCCGGGCACCACCCAGGAGGTTCTGGCTAAGCTGCGCCCGGTATTCGCGGCGCGCGGTTCGGTGACGGCGGGCAACAGCTCGCAAACCAGCGATGGGGCCGGGGCGGTCGTGGTCATGAGCGAGCAGATGGTCAAGCGCCTTGGCGTGCGGCCGCTCGCCCGCTGGGTCGCCTATAGTGTGGTCGGCGTGCCGCCGCAGATCATGGGCATCGGCCCGAAGGTCGCGATTCCTCAGGCCTTAGCGCGCGCGGGTCTGACCCAGGACCAGCTCGAATGGATCGAGCTCAACGAGGCGTTCGCGGCCCAAAGCCTGGCGGTGATGCGCGAACTAGGGCTGGACTCCGAGCGAGTCAACCCCCTCGGCGGGGCTATTGCGCTCGGCCATCCGCTCGGCGCCACCGGTGCCATCCGCACCGCCACTCTGCTGCACGGCCTGCGCCGGCGCGGTTTGCGCTACGGGATGGTGACCATGTGCGTTGGCACCGGTATGGGCGCGGCCGGCATATTCGAGGCCGTATAGCCATTGCAACCGGCCGATGGGCGTTGCGCTGACGCGCAGGAAACTACCGAGCCTAGGTAGGATTGGGATAGGGTCTAGGTGCCGCCGGCCGACAAAGCTACTGCAAATATCAGCAATAGGAAGTTGCCGTGAAATTGTCCAGCCCCCGTTTCTCCACCACCAGCCTTTGCCTTCTCGCTCTGGCGAGCATCGTCGTAGTGTTTCTGGCCGGCTGCACGAGCACGCCGAGCAGCGACGAGGCCGACGCCGGCAACGTGGTGCGCGCGCAATTGGACAACGGGCTGCGTGTGGTCGTCGTCCCCAATCGCCTGGCGCCGGTAGCCACTAGTGTGGTCACCTATCGGGTCGGTGCCAACGAGACACCAACCGGCTTTCCGGGCCGCGCCCACGCCCTTGAGCACATGATGTTCCGCGGCAGTCCCGGCCTCACCGCAGAACAGCTATCCGCCATATCCTCGGCTAGCGGCGCGAGCTTCAACGCCGTCACCCGGCAGACCGTTACACAGTACTACTTCACCGCTCCGGCGCAGTTCCTGGGCGTGATCCTGCACATGCAGTCACTGCGCATGAGCGGCATCATGAACGCCCCAGCGCTGTGGCAAAAGGAGCGTGGCGCGATCCTGCAGGAGGTGGCCTCGAACCTGTCCGACCCCGAGTACAAGTTCTTTACCCGGCTGGTGGGGCAGATGTTCGAAGGCACTCCCTACGCCATCGACGGGCTGGGTACGATCGAGGGCCTGAAGAACACCACTGCGGGCGAATTACAGGCGTTCTACGACAAGTGGTACGTGCCTAACAACGCGACCCTGGTGGTGGTCGGCGACGTGGATCCGCAACAGGTGTTGGATCGCGTGCGCTCGTTGTTCGGCGGCATTCCTTCGCGCCCGCTGCCGGAGCATCCCAAGGTGAAACTGCAACCGCTGGAGCCTGAACAGCTCAGCACCGAGACGGCCGCGCCGTATGGCCTGGCGGTGATCGCCTTGCGGCTGCCGGGCTACAAGGATGCGGACTATGCCGCCTCGGCCGTGCTGGCTGATGCGCTCGACAGCCCTCGCAGCGATCTCTATGCCCTGGTCGCCCACGGCAAAGCGTTGGCCACCAACTTCTCGCTCAACACCTATCCGCAAGTTGGCATGGGCTACGCCATCGGTGCGTATCCGCGCGGCGACAACGGTGAGGCGCTGCTGCAGAGGATGCGTGAAGTCATTCGGGAGCGGATCCGCAAAGGTATTTCCCCATCGCTGGTCGAAGCCGCTAAGCGCAGCGCGGTTACCCGCGCCGAGGCTGAACAGAACTCCATCTCCGGCTTGGCCATGAGCTGGGCTTATGCGCTCACGGTACAGGGCCTGGACTCACCAGACGCGGTGGTGGACGCGATTCAGCGGGTCACCGTGGCGGACGTCAACCGCGTGGCGCGGCAGTACCTGAATCTGGACACCGCCATTACCGGGCTCCTGCGGCCAACTCGCTCCGGGGAGGCGGTGGCGGGTGGGGCAAGCGGCAGCGGCGAGCACGACTTCGAGCTCACCAACCTGGGCAAAGTCAAGCTGCCGGACTGGGCCGCCGCCGAGCTGCAGCAGCTGTCCATGCCCGAGGTCGAGATCGACCCGGTGGTCACCACCATGGACAACGGCCTCAAAGTGATCGTGCAACCGGCCTACACCAGCGACACGGTCTCGGTTTACGGTCATATCCGCAATGAGCCGGCGCTGACTATGCCTGCGGGAGAGGAAGGGGTGGATGAGGTGCTGGACCAGCTCTTTGCGTATGGCACTGAGAAGCTGGATCGGCTCGCCCTGCAGCGTGAGCTGGACGAAATCGGCGCGCAGGAATCCGCCGGCCAGGACTTCAGCTTGGTGGTTCTGGCCGAGCACTTCAAGCGCGGCGTCGAGCTGCTGGCACAGCACGAATTGCACCCGGCGTTGCCGCCGACGGCGTTCAAAACCGTGCGCTCGCAGGTGGCGGCATCGGTTGCTGGCCGGCTCCAAAGCCCGGATTACCGTTTCCGCCGCGCGCTCATCAAGGCGCTATATCCGCAGGGCGACCCTACCCTGCGCCAGGCTACACCAGAAACCGTGTCTAGCCTGGAGCTCGCGGACGTCGAAGCCTATTACGGCAAGATATTCCGGCCTGACCTCACCAGCGTCGTTGTGATTGGCAATATTGAGCCGCAACGCGCGACCGACACCATCCGCCACTACTTCGCGGATTGGCAGGCCCGGGGACCGCAGCCGGATACTACCCTGCCACCGGTGCCGCCAAGCGGTACCACCCGTATCACCGTGACCGACCCGACCCGGGTGCAGGATAGGGTGGTGCTGGCGCAGACTCTGGGCGTGACCCGTAAACATCCGGACTACTACGCCCTGCAACTGGGCAATCAGGTGCTCAGCGGTGGCTTCTACGCCAGCCGCCTGTATCGCGCCCTGCGCAGCGAACGCGGGCTGGTGTACTACGTGCACTCCGATGTCGACGCCACCAAGACCCGCGCGGATTTCTCCATCGCCTTCGCCAGCGACCCGGAGAACGTCGACGTTGCGAGCGCGATCGTGCGCCAGACCCTGGCGCAAATGCAGCACGAGCCGGTGGACGGCGAGGAGCTATTCCGGGCCAAAGCTCAACTGGTACGCGCGATTCCGCTGGCCCAATCGAGCCAGCAGGGCATCGCCGAGGGCCTGCTCGACCGCGCAACTCACGACTTGCCGCTGGACGAGCCGCTGCACGCCGCCCAAGCCTACCTGAAGATGGATGGACGCAAGGTCATGGAAGCCTTCCGGCAGTGGGTGCGGCCGCAGGGATTGGCTCGCGTCAAGCAGGGACCGCCGCAATAGGCCGCGCTGAGGGCGGCCCCATGCGCGCCGGGGCGGGGTTTTTGTTTCCTATGCTCTATACTCAACCTTCAAAACGAATCGGTGCTGCAGAGGTAGAAAGCATAACCGAATTACCCGTAAGCGACGGATCCTATGCATGATTGTGGTTTGACCAAGTCGTGGCGGCTGGCTGCTCTGGTCGCCGGTTTGTTGCTGGTGTTGCTTGCGGACCTTGCAGCAGCGGCGCAGATCGAGGTCATCGAGCTGCGGCACCGGCTCGCCGAAGAGCTGGTACCCACGCTCTCCGCGGTGGCAGGTGAGGATGTCGTTGTCAGAGCGGCCGGCTCACGGCTGATCGTGCGCGGCAGCCCTGAGGCCATCGAACGGATACGCAAGCTCGCGCGGGCGCTGGATACCGCTATGCAGTCGCTGCGCATCAGCGTACGCCGTATGAGCGGCGCCGCGGCTGGGCGTGGAGGTATCGGTGCAAACCGGAAGGGCGTCGAGGTGTACAGCAGCCGATCGGCGCAAGACAGTCGCTTGCTACAGACGGTAACGGTCCTGGCGGGCCAGCCCGCCTTCATCGATACCGGAGAGAGCGTACCGATAACGGATCGCAGCGTGATATTGGGCACGATCGGCGCGGCCTATACCGAGCGCAAACGCTATCAGCATCGGCCGCAAGGCTTCTACGCCACCGCGCGGCTCATCGACGGTCGCGCCATCATCGACATCAGCGTGGCGGACAGCAGCGGCAATACTGACGGTGCGGTTCAGCATCGTCGCCTCGTCAGCACGGTCTCCGGCAAGCCGGGGGAATGGATACCGATTGCTACGGTTCGGGAAGGCGCGGCGCAAGAAGGCTCAGGTATCGTTTTCAGCACCCGAAGCGTCGCATCGAATTTGCAACAGATTGAGATCAGAGTCGAGCTTGTGCAGTAAGGCTGCCCAGTCCCAGCCCAGGGATTCCTCTCCATTGCGTGCTTTGGTAAGGGTTGTTTGGTGGCGATAAAGGATGCTGCACCCGTCGCAGCGGCGGCGCGAGTCTGCGACGAGGCGGTGGATCTGCTCGATCTGCATGCCCTTCGCCCCGCACGCTACCCGCATTTGCTCGAGAGCGCCGCCTTTGGTACCGCCCACGGGCGTTACGATATTCTGCTCGCGTTTCCGGGGGAATCCCTCGAGCTTGGCGCGAACGGCTGCCTGTCGGGTCGCGTTACCGCCCCCGAGGCCGGATTCCTGACCAACCTGGATGCCTGGTGGCGGCGGGTGGCTTTGCCGGTTGCGTCGCAGGATACCGCACCACTGCCGTTTACCGGGGGGTGGTTTCTGTTTCTCGGCTACGAGTTGGCCGCGGAGATCGAGCCAGTGTTGCGGCTGCCGACAGGCTCGCTGTTGCCGATCGCGGTGGCGACGCGCATCCCGGCTGCCGTTATCCGCGACCATGAACAACAGCGGACATGGCTTGTCGCCGAGCCCGAGCGTGCCGATCTGGTGAGGCGCATCGAGGCCGATATCCGGATGCTGGTCGGGCGTCGTCCGCTCGCGCGCCGCTCCGGTGTACTGGCTGGCGCCTTGGCCGAAGAGCCAGAGCCGCGTTACCTTGACGCCGTGCGCCGCATCAAGCGCTACATTCGCGCCGGGGATGTATTTCAGGTAAATCTTTCCCGACGCTGGTGCGGGCGATTACAACCAGGGACACTATCGAGCGAGCTGTACCGGCGGCTACGGCGCGCCAATCCTGGGCCGTTTGCGGGCCTGGCTACCTGGGGGAACCGAGCGGTGATTAGCTCGTCCCCGGAACGGTTGGTGCGGGTGCACAATACAATGGTGGAGACGCGCCCGATCGCCGGCACCTGGCCGCGGCAATCGAATCCCGCGCGGGACCGGAACAACACGCGGGCGCTGCTCGCGCATCCCAAGGAGCGCGCCGAGCACATCATGCTGATTGATCTTGAACGCAACGACTTGGGCCGCGTCTGCCGGCCCGGCTCGATCGTGGTCAATGAGCTGATGACCTTGGAGTCCTACGCGCACGTGCATCATATCGTCTCGAACGTGCAGGGGCGCCTGGCGCCCGGCGTATCACCCGGCGAGGTCATCCGTGCTGTTTTCCCCGGCGGGACCATCACGGGCTGTCCGAAGGTACGCTGCATGGAAATCCTTGCTGAGCTGGAACGATCGCCGCGCGGCGCTTATACAGGCTCGATGGGCTATCTCAACCGCGAGGGCGGTCTGGATCTCAACATTTTGATCCGCACCATGGAACGCTTTGGCGATGCGCTGAGCTTTCGTGCCGGCGGCGGAATTGTCGTGGATTCGGTGCCGAGCCGGGAATTAGCGGAAACCCGGGCGAAGGCCCGCGGTCTTATCCTCGCGCTGGAGGCGGCTATTGATCCGCGCGCCGATGAATGACGATGGATACGGTGCGTCGGACCTACTGGATCCGCGCGACCGCGGGCTGCAGTACGGCGACGGCCTGTTCGAGACCATGGCCGTGCGCGATGGCCGGATTCCCTGGCTCACCTACCACCTGCGCCGCCTGCGCGCCGGCTGCGGCCGGCTGCGGATTACGCCCCCCAGAACGGTCGAGCTGCGCCGGGAGATCGCTAAGCTATCGGCTGGCCAGGCCCGGGCGATCATCAAGCTGATCGTGACTCGCGGCATAGGCGGGCGCGGCTATCGGCCCGATCCGACAGCTCCTGGCCGTCACATCATCATGCGCCACCCTTGGCCGGCGCATGCCTATGCGCGGGAGCATGAGGGTATTCGACTGCGGATCTGTCGGACTCGGCTGGCGGTCAATCCCGCATTGGCCGGGATCAAACACCTGAACCGCCTCGAGCAGGTGCTGGCGCGGATGGAGTGGCGCGACGACAGCCGATTTCAGGAAGGCTTGATGCTTGATTGGCAGGATCGCGTAATCGAGGGGACGATGACCAACCTCTTCATCGTGCGGGCCGGGCGATTGTGGACAGCGGACCTGACGCAGAGCGGCGTCGCCGGCGTGATGCGCGAAATTATCCTGGAGGTGGCGTCGCAGCAGACGATACCCTTGCGAGTGACCGCGCTTGCCCTGCAAGACGTTGCGCAGGCGGATGAGGTCTTTGTCTGCAACTCGGTGATCGGGATCTGGCCCGTTGTTGCGTTGAACAGACAACGCTACCCCCTTGGTCTGCTAACGCGGCAATTGGCCGACGCGGTCGAAGCCCGTGCTAAATACTAACCCTTGCACGGCTATTGTCAGTGTGCCGTACCGAGGCGCCCGGGGCGGACGCTCTGGTGGGACACGCCATGAATACCTCCATGTAGGCTCGACGGCGGCGTCCTTGCCGCCGACGGTCCCGCCAGAGCGCACCGCCCCGAGCTGACAATGCTTCTGCAAACAGCAGCAAACAATGCCAAGATGGATAAGTACGCCTTTATCGATCAGGCCCTGGCGGGACGCAAAGATAACGATCAGCTACGTTGCCTGCAACCGCTGGTTCCCGATCCGATCGATCCCGTGATCGTCTACAAGAACGGTACGCGCCTGCTGACGTTCTGTTCCAACGATTACCTTGGCCTATCCCGCCATCCCGCGCTGCAGGAGAGCGCTGTACGCTATGCGGGCAGCCACGGCGCTGGTGCGACAGGCTCCAGGCTCGTGTGCGGGACGTTCGATATTCACTCTCGGCTGGAGACCAAGCTGGCACACCTGTATGAACGTGAAGCCGCGCTTGTCTTTAATTCAGGTTTCCAGGCCAACAGCACTTTGATCGGCGCTCTGGCCGGGCGCGGCGCGCTCGTGCTCGCCGACAAGCTCAGCCACAATAGCTTGTTACAGGGAGCATTGCTCAGCCGCGCCACCTTCCGGCGCTACCGGCACCGGGATCTGGCGGATCTCGATCGCCAGCTTGGGGACGCGGGTGGGCGCTACGAGCGAATATTGATCGTAACGGAGTCCATCTTCAGCATGGATGGCGATCGCAGCGATGTGGATGCGCTCGTTGCGCTGGCGGATGAGTACCAGGCATTGCTGATCGTCGACGATGCCCATGCGGTCGGGGTGTGGGGCGAGCAGGGCCTAGGATTGACGGCGAGAAATGCCGGCATCGATCTGGTAATCGGAACCTTCGGCAAGGCCTATGGCAGCTTCGGTGCATTCGTGCTCTGTGCCAAGAGAATCAAGGACTATCTGGTCAACTTCTGCCCAGGGTTCATTTATACGACCGCGCTGCCGCCATCGGTTATCGGATCGATCGAAGCCGGTCTCGATCTTGTCCCGGCGATGGACCAGGAACGCGGCTATTTGCATGGTCTCTGCGACCACGTGAGGGCAAGGCTACGTGCGATGGGATTCGACACCCACAGCTCGACCTCGCAGATTATCCCCATTTTACTCGGTGATGAACGGCTGACCGTGGGCTTGTCACAATGGCTGGAACAGAACG
>JAKDMK010000491.1 GCA_030452365.1 Nitrococcus sp. | reverse complement strand
CGCGCGCCAAATCCTTCCTAATCAGCGAGGCCGTGCGTGGCGAGGGCGCCCGGTTGCAGCTAGCGAGCGGCGAGCGCTTCATGGATCGCTTCGACGCGCGCGCCGAGCTGGCCCCCCGAGACATCGTCGCCCGCGCCATCGATCACGAGATGAAGCGCCTCGGTACGGATTGCGTCTATCTCGATATCAGCCATAGACCGGCCGCATTTCTGCGCACCCACTTCCCCACTATCCATCGCAGCTGTCTCGATTTCGGCTTCGATTTGACACGCGAGCCCCTCCCAGTGGTCCCAGCCGCCCACTATACCTGCGGCGGCGTGATGGTGGACCAGCGCGGCCGCACTGATCTGCCGGGGCTCTATGCCATCGGTGAGGTTTCCTGCACCGGCTTGCATGGGGCCAATCGGCTGGCAAGCAATTCGCTGCTTGAATGCCTTGTCTATGGCGCCGCTGCCGCCGATGACATTGCCTGTGCGCTCAGCGAAAAACCAACGCGGCTGCCAGTCCTGCCGATATGGGACGAAAGCCTGGTCACCGATTCCGATGAACAGGTGGTCGTAAGCCATAATTGGGATGAGATCCGGCGCTTCATGTGGGATTATGTCGGCATCGTGCGTACGCAAAAACGCTTGGAACGGGCGCGGCGGCGCATCGATCTGCTCTTAAGGGAAATCCAAGAGTACTACGGCCACTTTCGCATCACTGCGGATTTGGTGGAGCTGCGCAACCTGGCCGTGGTGGCCGATCTGATCATCCGTAGTGCTCAGTTGCGCAAAGAAAGCCGTGGATTGCATTACATCCTGGACTATCCGCGGCGCGACGACACCCACCCCCCACGCCCGACGATCCTTACGCCGGAGGCACCGCGGCCCTACGGCCGGGAGGGTGGCGGCGGCGTGCGTCCGTCGGCGGATGGCTGAGGAGCGAGCAAGGCCGCGCGCAGGCGCCGATGGCTCGCCTTATCCGTGGCATCGCCGAGCACCACCAGCGTCCTGGCAAGGCGCGGTGTCGATAGCCGCAGCACGCAGAATCCAGGCCCGGCCAGTCGATCGGTTAATATCGCCCCATTGTAACGATTGCCGCCCGCTTCGAAATACCAATCGCCATCGCTGGAACGTCCGAATCGATGCACGAACGTATGCGGGCGCGCCCAGCCCAGGCGGGCGAGCTCACGATAACACAATGCACCAACCGCCAGGATCCAGGCCATCCGAACGGGTGCTGTAAGCGGCGGCCATAATAACGCGGGAAGCGCCGCGGCCGCGTACACGCTGAGCACTAGTCCAAGCAGTCGGTACGATGGCACCAAGTCAAGGACCAAAGCTACACCGTATCCGGTGGATGATTGCGCGCAACTCCCCATCGGCCGGGTCATCCCCCCTGATTAGCCAATCCATGAGCCGGTCGTCTTCGCAGTCGAGCAAGCGCTCGAATACGCGCAAAGCCGGTTCATCCGGATTTAGATGACCCTGATCCAGAAAGCGCTGCAGCAGATATTCCAGTTCCCTGGAACCGCGCCGACAACGCCAGCGCAAGCGCGAGATTTCGCTCACCTGACCCATGGTCCATCAGCGACGCGCAATCAACTGACCTCTGATCTGCGCAATCGATTGCGCCGGGTTCAGCCCCTTAGGACAGATCTCGGTGCAGTTCATGATGGTGCGGCAGCGCTGCAGCTTGAAGCGATCCTCCAGCGCATCCAATCGCTCCCCGGTTGCCTCATCGCGGCTATCCGCGAGCCAGCGCTGCGCTTGCAGCAATACCGCGGGTCCAAGATAGCGGCCGGGATTCCACCACCAACTGGGGCAACCAGTGGTGCAGCAGGCGCAGAGTATGCACTCGTAGAGCCCGTCAAGCCGCTCCCGATCCTCCCTGGACTGCAGTCGCTCACGGTTGACGGGCACCGGCGTTTTAGTCTGCAGCCAAGGCTTTACCGAGGCGTATTGGGCATAGAAATGGGTCATATCCGGCACCAGATCCTTGATCACCGGCAAGGATGGCAGCGGATAGATCCTTACCTCGCCCCCGATCTCATCGATGGGTTTGGTACAGGCAAGGGTGTTGCGCCCCGCGATGTTCATGGCGCAAGAGCCGCAGACCCCTTCCCGGCATGAGCGGCGGAACGTCAATGTGGGATCGATCTCGTTTTTAATTTTGATCAGTGCGTCCAAGACCATGGGGCCACAGCGATCCCGGTCCACTTCGTAGGCGTCGAGCCGCGCACTGCCGCCCTGGTCCGGATCCCATCGATAGATCTCGAATACTTTGATGTTGTTGGCGCTTGAAGGTGCGCTATAACGCTGCCCTGGTTGAATATGGGATCGCGCCCCAAGTTTGAACTTCGCCATGGCTGAACCTCGTCTCAGAACTGCCTCCAGCGTGTGGAGGCTATACATAGTCAATAAACACGCACCTGCGGGGGTACCGACTTCATTTCACTGGTCAAGGGCG
>JAKDMK010000490.1 GCA_030452365.1 Nitrococcus sp. | reverse complement strand
TAGTTGTACGTCCTGTTGAGTACCCCCACTCTAAGGCCGGAGACCGAATGAGCGCAGCCAGCGAGAGAGTGCGGGCGCTTGGAGATGGGCTCGATGCCTTCTTGCCGGATTCGCTTCGCGCGATCGAGTTCAATCAAAACACCATTCCTAACCTTGCCAAGAACCCCGAGCGCCTTGCACAAATTGATAGGGCCGTTCGTTCGGTGCCGACTGAACACGATTTGCGGCATATGGATGCACGTGAGCTCGATTGCTTGGCTGATAGCAGCGTCCACCTCGTGTTGACTTCGCCACCGTACTGGACGCTAAAGGAATACCGCGAGGGTGACGGCCAGCTCGGGTTCATAGAAGACTACGAGTCTTTCATGGTCGAGCTGGACAAGGTTTGGGCGCATTGTCATCGCGCCTTGGTCCCCGGCGGACGGTTGATTGTCGTGGTGGGTGATGTCTGTCTGTCGCGCCGTAAGAACAAGGGCGAGCATACGGTAGTGCCCTTGCACGCGACGATTCAGGAGCACTGCAGGGCCTTGGGGTTCAGCAATCTTGCGCCGATCATCTGGTACAAGATCGCCAACGCCCAATACGAGGTGGGCGGTGGGGGCGGCTTTCTGGGTAAGCCGTATGAACCCAACGCCGTTATCAAAAACGATATCGAATTCATTCTGATGCAACGCAAGACAGGCGGCTATCGTCAACCCAGCCTAGCTTCCCGTCTTCTCAGCGTGATTTCGGCTACGAACCACAGAGCCTGGTTCCAACAGATATGGACCGGAGTCACAGGGGCCTCGACCCGCGATCACCCCGCCCCTTTTCCAGAGGAACTGGCGGCTAGACTGATCCGCATGTTTAGTTTCGTCGGCGATACTGTACTCGATCCCTTCATGGGCACCGGCACCACCAATCTGGCCGCGGCGAAATGGGGCCGAAACAGTATCGGCATAGAAGTAGAGTCCCATTATTACGAGTATGCGCGCACGCGGTTGGAGCGGGAAACGTCCGACGTGTTCGGCACGGCCACCTCGCGCGTACACGACCGTGCGCCCGTGTAGTGCCTGCCACCAGGGAAATAGGTTGCGGGCGGGATAAATATCCGCAAGCCCTTGCGCCCATCACCCGAACCCTCTTACCCGCAATTGGGGAAGAGGGGACATTGATGAAATGAATTATTGAAGACGCAAGGCGTGAAGTTGCGTAATTGCGTTACGCGGCTCAGGTCTGCTGCCATCGGTGGCGTACGCGCGCCACCGCTGCTATACGCCCACGCCGCAACGCCTGAGCGATCTCCTGGCCTTGCAGCCCCTGATCGAGAAGCGGTTGTATGGGCACGGCGGCCGCCGCCTGGTACGCCTCGGTGAGGTAGCGCGCCTGTGGGTAATCGCGGTGCTCTTGGCCGGCCCGACCCCTGGCATCGGCCTCACAAGCGGCGAGGAAAGAGGGCAGGCGCTGCGCGCGGCGAAATGTATCCAGCGCCTCCAGCAGAGCCACGACCGTGGTGGTTCGCAGTTCCAGCGCACGGTGGCATTTGAGGTGATGGCGGGCAACCAGCTTCGCCAAATCCCGACAAGCGCTTGGAACCCGAAATCGCTCGCAGATCGCCTCCACCAGGGGAACACCGCGCTCCTCGTGCCCTCTGTGCCGGGGAAGCTCCGCGGCGGGCGTGGTCCCTTTACCCAAATCATGCAGCAGAACCGCGAAGCGCACCGGTAGCTGATCCGAAAGCTGCACCGACAGGTCAAGAGCAAGCAGGACATGCACCCCCGTATCCACCTCCGGGTGAAAATCCGCGCGCTGCGGGACGCCGAACAGACGATCCAGCTCCGGGAGCAGCCGTTGCAACGCCGAGCAGTCACGCAGTACCCCGACGAAAGCCGACGGCTTCGGCTCCATGAGCGCCCGAGCGAGCTCTTGCCACACCCGCTCCGGCACCAAGGCATCGACCTCACCGGCCGTTACCATCTCTCGGCAGAGATCTAGCGTCTCGTGCGCAATGGTAAACCCCAGGTGCGTGAAGCGCGCTGCAAAGCGTGCCAGGCGCAGGATTCGTACGGGGTCCTCGCGAAAAGCGCTCGATACATGGCGCAATATGCGCGCCTTGAGATCCTCCCGACCGCCAAAAGGGTCAATTATTCGGCTATCCGCATCCTGTGCCAGGGCATTGATCGTAAGATCGCGCCGTTGTAGATCCTGCTCCAGAGTCACCGTGGGGCTGGCATGAAAGGTAAAGCCATGATATCCGAGGCCCACTTTGCGCTCGGTCCGGGCAAGCGCATATTCTTCGCCGGTTTCGGGATGGAGAAACACCGGGAATTCTTGGCCCACCGGGCGGAAGCCCCGGGTGATCAGATCCGCTGGCTCGGCGCCGACTACCACCCAATCCCGTTCTTTGACCGTAAACCCAAGCAGGCGATCACGCACGGCACCGCCGACCAAATAGATTTCCATAAAGCTTCTGC
>JAKDMK010000489.1 GCA_030452365.1 Nitrococcus sp. | reverse complement strand
CAAGTCACCGGGGAAGTTACCGGGGAAGTCACCGGGGAAGTTCGGCGGCTGCTTTCCGTGATGGCCAGAGAGATGAAACGCACGGAAATTCAGGATGCTCTTGGATTAAAGCATGAGGACCATTTCCGTGATGCCTACCTGCTCCCAGCATTGGAGGCCAGTGTCATCGAGATGACGGTGCCGGACAAGCCGAGAAGCAGCAAACAGCGCTATCGGCTCACCGAGCGGGAATATGGCGTACTCGGAAAGGGGAAGGCATGACCGCGGAATTCGGCGTTGGGGACTGGCGCTGGCACAGCCGGCAGGTTTGGGCGCCGCATTGTCCGAGTCCGCACCCTGCCCGCTGTGCGCGAGCATAGGCGCAAGCGGTTGCAATAAGAACACCACGCACGTATGACCGCCCTGGATGGCATGGAGGCCAGTATGCCGGATTTGAATGTCGTGATGATGGTGCGACTCACAGACAGAGGGAATCCGGGAAGGGTAGCGTGAAAGACCTGTGGATCGAGCGTATTCTCAGCCATTTCACGGCCGATCTCACTCAGCTGTGGGTGGCCTGCGATCCCGATGACGTACTGCTTGACGAGAGGCTATTGTCCAAGCTGCGAGAGCGCGGCTTCGAGGTGATGTTGTACGAGGACCTCTTTGCGTTCCGAGCGGAGTTCGAACAGCGGTACCGTGCCGCGTGGGACCAAGGGAAGCCGGGACCTAAGCCATCACTGTTGCTGCACCTGCGCGGCGCCGACCCTAATGTGTTGCCGTGGGACATCCTGCACCAAGGGCGCATCGTGCGCCTCAGTCTGGCCGAGCTATTCCCAAGGCTTGCCTACAGTGCCGTGCGACATGTGGAGCCCGAGCATTTGGCGACGCTGTTCCATGCCCACCAAACAGATCTGCAATCAATGCGCGGCGAGAACGAGTCCAAGGATTTCATCCTTGAGTACGTGTATCAGCTGACACCAAGATCCATACGAGACTCGGTGGATTTCTGGCGTGAGCTGCTGCGGATGCATTTCGCCAATCGCGTATTGCCGCCGCTATTCGCCGAATACGCTGCTGCGATTCTGCAACGTAAGGGGCTCCTTGCAGACCAACCGATTGCAACTTGGTTGGCATCCAAGAGCGCGCTGCTTCGGGCCGTACAGCATGCTTGGTATCGGTATCTGTCGGCTCTAGGCATGGACGGCTCGCCTACGCGGGAGCCGCCATCGCCTGACTACATCGCCAAGGTCGAGATTCCGTTCGAGCACACGGATATGCGGGTGCTTGTGAGCTCCATGTTCCTCGACGGTACCTTGCACCCACTCGCCGTTCACAGCGTGCCTGCAGAGACGCCGAGCTGGATCAAGGCCGGAATTGTTCAGGATCCGGCAGCGATGCAGGCACTGGTGCTCAAAGGCATCGATGGGCTGTTGCATGCCATGCCCGACGCAGCGGCCTCGCACAAGAATTGGAGCGCGTTCGCGAGGCGCTATGCCGAGATCGTGGCTCGTACTCACGGCCTCCCTGGGGCGGATGGCAACAGTCATCTCCCAACGATACGGGAGCGCATCACAACCCTGCAGACGCAGCTTGATGAGCGACTGCAAGCATGGGTGGCGGCCAAGCATTATGCCGACCTAATATTGCAGCCGGTGACGAAGGGGCCGGTGATGGTGCATCACATTCCCCGTTTCCTGCGCCATCGGCGCATTGCGGGTGAGGCGAATGTGGCCCTGCTGGTGTTCGACGGCCTGGCGCTCGACCAGTGGGTGCAGATCAGGGAAGAGTTGACCGCAAGCGCGAAGCGTTTTGCGTTCGATGAAGGGACGTCATTCGCGTGGCTGCCCACGGTGACATCGGTGTCGCGCCAGGCGCTGTTCTCCGGCCTTAAGCCGCGTGAGCTCGACGACTCCATCGACCGGACGGACAAGGAAGAATCCCTGTGGAAGTTGTTCTGGCAGAACGAGTGCGTTAACTCCAATGAGGTCATGTACCGCCGGGCGTTGAAGCATGTTGAGCAACTGGATGCGCTTGAGGCGGATCTAGCTGATCGACGCCCCAAAATTCTTGGCTTGGTGATTGACGAGGTGGACGACCGGCTGCATAAGGAACGATCCAAGAAAGACGTTGCGATGTGGATCGGGAAATGGCTGGCCACCGACTTTGTGGCTCGGTTGTTCTCGATGTTGCTCGATAGGGGGTTTCACGTCTACCTGACGTCGGATCACGGCAACGTGGAAGCAATCGGTGTGGGCAGACCCAACCAGGGCGTCATCGCTGAGACGCGCGGCGAGCGTGTTCGGGTCTATCGAAGCGAGTCCCTGCTGGCTGCTTCGGCGACGGCCTATCCCAATACTGTTCAGCTGGATATCGCTGGACTCCCGGCGAACTTCATGCCTCTATTCGCAGGTGGACGCACGGCATTTGTTCCGGCTGGGGAACAGGTGGTCGTCCATGGTGGAGTGTCGATCGAGGAGCTG
>JAKDMK010000488.1 GCA_030452365.1 Nitrococcus sp. | reverse complement strand
ATGGCGATCTTGGTGGCTACGGCGGTGGGCTACGCCGAAAGCAGTATTTGCTCGATCTTGAGCGTTCGGTCAGTGAAGAAGCCGGCCTAACCAGCGCTCCGGCCGACGCCAAAGTAAGCGTCTGTTTTTATGAAAACAAACATTTTAAGTAAGAGTCATTCATGACGAATCCCTATCGGGCGGCCATGTTTGGGCAGCGTGCAGAACGCGGATCATCCAGGGCTTCTTGCACCTTTGCACGAAACCAGGTGTCGTAGGCTTCCGGGTCAGCCGTGAGGCCGGCAGGCAACGCGCCTTCCTTGGCGATCGGCCAATTCCCCCACGGCGCTCGCGCGCGCCCCCCACCTCGACCGCATAGCCGTAACGGCCCCAGTAGTCTGGCGCGAGCTCGATACCCAGCCCCACCTCATCCGCTTCGCGCTCGGCACCTCGCAATCCGCAGCAATTAACCAGCACGAACGGCATCCAGCGCTGCACGATGGCAAGTTGCTAGTTGCGGCGAGGGCGCTCAGACGCCCACGTTTGATCAGCCGATTTGATGTGGCCGCCAAGGCCATCATGCGCAAGCACCAGCGCAAGGAAGCTCCCGCCCGGCTGGCCCGGGCCGCACGATTGAGCAGGACAGCGACCTGGGGCAAACAGTTAATTTGCTAAAACTAGATTTGACCCCCAATGGCAAATGCCGCGGTGCGTTGCCAAACCAGGCAGCGGTTGTTAGCCGGCATGGCTCTGTCGTCGATCAGATTTAGCCCGCCGGCCTGCGCCAGTCGGTCAACCGAATCACGATCGCGAATGCCCATGTCGCCGGGCTGGCTGCGCAGGGCGGCGTCGAAACGGGCGTTGCTGTCGCTGGTCGGCCGGCCATGGTAGTGGAACGGACCGTAGACGACCACTTTGGCTTTGGGAAGCAATACCCCGGGCAGAGCCGCGAATAACGCCTGCACCTCACTCCAGCCCATGATGTGAAGCGTGTTCGCGGAAAACACGGCGTCGTAGCGGGCGGCCGGCCAGTCTGCGGTGACATCGAGGCGCAGCGGCGGCAGCACGTTGGCGAGGCTTGCCTCGTCCAGCCAGGCGCGAATGCCCGCATGGTGAGCTTCCAGATCCGAAGTCTGCCAGATCAGATGCGGCAACGCGGCACCGAAGTAGACCGCATGCTGGCCGGTGCCGCTACCGATCTCCAGCACCCGGTTGCGATCGGCGAAATGGCGCTGCAGGACTGCCAGAATGGGGTCACGGTTGCGTTCGCAGGCTGGCGCGCAGGGTTTGTATGCCATGGCGCATAGGATAGCTCACGTGCGGCCGCTTCATGTTGGTGATAGGCTAAGTCCCAGCACGAGGCAAACCGTGGGCGCTGGACAGGATAGTAGGGTATGCCTGTGACATTCGATGGCAAGCTGGTCGTCGGGATCAGCTCTCGGGCGCTCTTTGATATGAGCGAGGGCCATCGAATATTCGAGAGCGAGGGAATCGACGCTTACTGCCGCTATCAGATTGAGCATGAGGAGAAGCTGCTCGAGCCAGGGGTTGCTTATGAGCTGGTGCGCAAGCTGCTGGCGTTGAACCGCGATGCGGAGCGCACCCGAGTCGAGGTGATCCTGCTCTCGCGCAACAGCGCCGATACGGGTCTGCGCGTTTTCAATTCCATCGAACACTATAAACTCGCGATCACGCGGGCCGCGTTCACGAACGGAGCGAGCCCATGGCGCTATGTCCCGGCATTTTGCGCCCATCTCTTCCTGTCCGCCGATCCAAGTGACGTTGTGGCCGCGCTGGACGGAGGCCATGCCGCCGCCACCATCCTGCCGCGACTGACCGATGGCACGGCATCCCACCCGGCCCGCGTTGATGATCAACTGCGAATCGCCTTCGATGGTGATGCCGTGCTATTCGGTGACGTGGCAGAACGGGTCTTCCGCCAGGGCGGACTAGAGGAGTTTTCGAACAGCGAACGCCTGCAGGCTCGGGAGCCGCTACCCGGCGGACCGTTCAAAAACTTCCTGGCCGCCCTCCACAGCCTGCAGTCCGAGTATTCGGCAGATGCCTGTCCCATCCGCACCGCTTTGGTGACGGCGCGCAGCGCACCCGCCCACGAGCGCGTAATTCGAACAATGCGCAGCTGGCAGATCCGGATCGACGAGGCGCTGTTCCTCGGTGGGTTGTCGAAAGGGGAGTTCCTGCGGGCCTTCGGCGCCGATGTATTCTTCGATGATCAGCAGGGGCACTGCGAGTCGACCCGGCGCCATGTCGCCACCGGCCATGTGCCACACGGGGTCGCCAACGAGGCTTCCGGCTAAGTAGGGCCGCTGCGTAATTACGCTCGCATTTGGCCGCCGCTGCCTGTGCCTGGCGGTGTTGCTCCTCCCTCAAATATTCCCGATATTCTCGACGATCGTGCGGGAAGGAATCGTGTGGCGGCCCCGAGGCATCTCTGCACAGCCGCATGATCCGGATCGTTACGATC
>JAKDMK010000487.1 GCA_030452365.1 Nitrococcus sp. | reverse complement strand
TGGTGGCGCAGCTTGGGGGCTTAGCATGTCCGCAACGACCGATCGCACGGCGATCCTGCTCATGCACTGTGCCGATCAGCAGGGGCTTGTAGCGGCTACTAGCGACTTCATTGCACGTAATCAGGGCAACATCGTATATCTGGATCAGCACGTGGACACGCGCCGCGGCGTCTTCTTCATGCGCATAGAGTGGGAGCTCTCACGCTTTCGCATCGCCGCTGAGGCAATTGGCGGAGCATTCGGCGAGGCGATCGGGCGCCGATTCGCAATGCACTGGACACTTTCCTTCTCGGATGATGTTCCACGCATCGCCATCATGGTCTCACGGTTGCCCCACTGCCTTTATGATCTGCTCTCACGCTGGCAATCCGGCGAGTGGCGGGTAGATATCCCCTTGCTCATCAGCAATCATGAGGATCTGCGGGGTGTGGCGGAGCAGTTCGGCCTGCCCTATCACGTCTTGCCGATCACCCCAGAGAGCAAAATACGCCAGGAAGAGAAGCTGCTTGAGCTTTTGCAGGAGCAACGCATCGATCTGATCGTGCTCGCTCGCTACATGCAGATCCTCGGTCCACAACTCATTGCCGATTACCCCGATCGGATCATCAACATCCACCATTCTTTTCTGCCCGCCTTCCCAGGTGCGCGACCCTATCACAGCGCGCATGCGCGGGGTGTCAAAATCATCGGCGCTACCAGCCATTACGCCACCGTCGAGCTCGATGCCGGTCCGATCATTGCCCAAGACGTGGCGCATATCACGCATCGTGATCCGGTGGAGGAGCTGATCCGCAAGGGACGGGATCTGGAGAAGCTGGTCCTGGCGCGGGCCGTTTGGGCGCATATCCAGCGCAGAATCCTCTGTTACGAAAATCGTACAGTGATTTTCGATTAGCCGGCTCTCGGCGGCTCGCACTGCGGATCGCGGCCCTCGAACTGAGCGCGCTCATAGAGATTCATTGCCTGGGGTAACTGGTCGCGCAGCTCATCGATGCGCGTCGTCGGCGAAGGGTGCGTGGAGAGGAATTGCGGCGGGCGTTCGCCGCCTGATTTGCTCATATTCTGCCATAATTCGATGCTTTGCCTCGGGTCGAAGCCGGCTCTCGCCATCAGCTTCTGGCCGATCTCATCGGCTTCGCTTTCTTGAGTACGGCTAAACGGCAGGATGATGCCCACTTGGGCGCCTAGACCCAGCAGAGCGAGGGCTTGTTGGTTCAGAAATCCCCCTGCGCCGACGGCGATCGAGAGCAAATTGAGACCCATCTGGGTTGCAAAATTGGTTGATAACCTTTCGTTTGAATGTTCAGCCAGTACATGGCCCACCTCGTGGCCAATGACCGCGGCCAGCTGTGCCGGTGTCTGCGCCACCTTGAGCAAGCCGCTGTAGACGCCGATCTTGCCGCCCGGCAGCGCGAAAGCGTTGACCTGATCACTTGCAAAGACCGTAACTTCCCACTTGGTTTTGCCGTATTTCCCTGGAATGACGTGCGTGATCGCATCGGCTACACATCGGACATAGCTCGTCACTTCCGGGTCGTCAACGCCGGGCAGCTTCTGTTGCATTTCTTTGTAGGCTTGCACCCCCATCGCCTGCACTTGGTCCTCCGGGAACAGCATGAGCTGACTGCGCCCGGTCGGAGAAGTCTCGCAGGCCGCCAGCCAGAGGCTGCAGGTTGTTATGATCACGCATGCACTGCGGGCTGTGATCCTCATGGCTTCACCTCTGTGGTCAGGCTGCATAATCACCCTGCCGTTATGCCAGTTATTGTGGATTGTCGCGCGTTTTCACTCCAGCTGTGCCATGTCGCAAGCGCCGTGATTTCATCACTTCTCATTAGGGCGTGGTGACATACAGGCCAGCCATATCAAAGCCGCCACGAGTGCAAGGAACGCCGGGAAGCGACTGGCGAGCTTCTCAGAGCGCGTGCCGATGCAACGGAAACGCTGCGTATTCACGTCCCGCTGCCCCAGTGGCTCCTGAATCGTGCGGATATCATAGCCCGCCTCCAGTTCATCCCACCTTGGAGTTACGCCCGCCGCTCAGACTCATTTGTCATTGCAAAAGGCTTGGCCGTCCATCCCCACACTCTGATAGCATTCGTTTACATTCGCGTCTCAGTGCATCCGGCTCCGGATGGGACCGTCCGCGGTTTCTTGGGATCTCGTGGCCTCTCGCGGCGGAGTCTTTCCAGCTTCAGGAGAACGAACCATGCCGCCGTCGCTACTAAAACGCACCTCCGGCACCTTCGTTGCGGACCTCGTCACTGGCCCGCTCACCGTGAGGCGCTTCGTTGATCGCGCGACCCCCGGGAACGTGGGCATCTGCCTCTCGGGAGGCGGCTCGCGCGCACTCACCGCCGGCATGGGCCAGCTCCGCGGCCTCGTAGCCCTGGGGCTCCTCGAAAAGACACTGGCGATCTCCACCGTCTCTGGTGGCTCCTGGGTGGGGGTGACCTTCGAGTTCC
>JAKDMK010000486.1 GCA_030452365.1 Nitrococcus sp. | reverse complement strand
CTGGCGCTCGGTACGACGATGAGCAATCGTGCCATCGGACGCGAGGTCGACATGTCCTTCAATTCCATCCGGCGTTACCGCCAGATAATAGAAACACACGAATACGTACTCGATGCGCTGCTCGCGCTCGACGACGATGCTTTGCATGCCCGTTTCTATCCACGGCCGGCACGCTCGGCTACCAAGCGACTGCCAGACTGGAGCTATGTCCACGCCGAACTACAGCGTCCGCATGTGACGCGACAGCTTCTGTGGGAAGAATATCGACGCGACGATCCCGACAGCGCCTATGAATACAGCCAATTCACCCATCTTTACCGCGCGTGGACGCGCCGTCACGCCGTTAGTATGCGTCAGCCACACACGCCTGGGGAGCGTGGCTGGGTGGATTTCCTGGGGCCGACCATGGGATGGGTCGACCCGGCGACGGGCGAGATGCGCCGTGCACAGATTTTCGCTGCCGCGCTGGGGGTGTCGCATCTGTTGTTCGCGTCGGCGGTGCCCTCGCAGGCCACCGAATGGTGGATCGAGGTACACAACCGCTGGTATGCGTTTCTTGGCGGCGTACCAGCCATCACCGTGCCCGACAACCTGAAAGCGGCCGTCCTGCGTGCTGGCAACGAGCCTCAGCTCAACCCCACCTATCTGGAGATGGCGCGTCACTACGGCACCGTGATTTTGCCCGCGAGGTCCCGCAAGCCGAAGGACAAGGCCAAGGCCGAGGGCGGCGTGCTGATCATTGAGCGGTGGGCCTTGGCGCGATTGCGCCATCGCGTTTTCCACTCGTTGGCCGAGATCAACGACGCGCTGCGCGAATGCATCGACCTCATCAACGGCAAAGTCACCCGTACCTGGCATGCCTCGCGACGCGCTCGGTTTGAGGAACTTGACCGACCGCACCTTCTGCCATTGCCTGGCGAGCGCTTCGAGTACGGCGAATGGATACCGAACGTCCGCGTAGGGGTCGACTATCACCCGGTTGTGAAGGGACACCACTACTCGGTGCCTTATCGCCTGGTGCGCGAACAGGTGGATGTTCGCCTGACGGCCACGATGGTGGAAATCTTTTATCGGCGGCAACGTATCGCCATGCATCCACGCAGCGAAGTGGTGGGCGAGACCACCTCCGACAAAGCGCATTTGTCGCCCGCGCACCGGGCATGGTCAGATCAAACGCCGCAGCGGTATCGCGCTTGGGCGATCACACTTGGTCCCTATGCGCTGGAGGTGATCGAACACCAGTTCGCGACGGCACGGCACGTCACTTTGGCACTGAGAGCCTGCAGTGGATTGGAGAAGCTGACCAAAACCTACGGTCCTGAACGGTTCGAAGCGGCTTGCGGCGAAGCGTTGCAGATCAAATCACCCACCCTGAAAAGCATCCGTTCGGTGCTGCAGAACCATCTGGAGCACCGGGGTCGCTCGCGGTCGCACGCCGAAGAGTCGCCGGCACTCCCTGCGCACCGGAACGTGCGGGGCCCCCACTACTACAGCCAGAAGGAATCGGACCATGCTGAGTAATCCGACCCAAGATATCCTGCGCCAACTCCGTCTCGCGGGCATGGCCCAGGCCTATGAGGACCAGCAAGGCAACCCCGCCGCGCAATCGCTCACCTTCGACGAACGCTTTGGTCTGCTGGTCGATGCAGAGAACGCCCAGCGGGAAAATCGTCGCTTGGGACGTCTGCTCAAGGAAGCCAAGCTCAAGGCGACCACAGCGTGTGGCGAGGACATCGATTTTTCCTCACGACGGCATCTCGACAAGCGGCAGATTCTTGACCTGTTGACTTGCCAATGGGTCGAACGTGGGCAGCATGTGTTGATCACTGGACTCACGGGCGTAGGCAAGACTTGGCTGGCATGCGCCTTTGGGAACGAGGCTGCACGCAAGGGTCATGGCGTTTTTTACAAACGCTTGCCGCGGTTCCTGGAGGAACTAGAGATTGCCCATGCCGACGGCAGTCTCCCGAAGCTGCGCACTCGGCTGGCCCGTGCCAGGTTGCTGATCCTGGACGATTGGGGTGTGGCGCCGATTACCCGTCGCGGTCGGCAGGATTTGCTGGAAGTGATCGACGATCGCGTGCCAGGAGCCTCTGTGTTGATCACGGCGCAGATGCCTGTCGAGGCATGGCACGAGTATTTGGGAGAGCCAACGATCGCTGATGCCATCCTAGATCGCCTTTTGCACAACGCGCACCGGATCGCGCTGGAGGGCGAGTCGATGAGGCGTTCAAGGTCGTCGCTGTCGAAGAAGTAATCCACTGATAATTCAATTGCTCGACGCAAAGCCGTTCCGATCGAAAGTTCGGAGCGGCTTTTTGATGCGCGTCATGAACTACCGCTGGAACTCATCGGCTGATGATAATTGACGCCGATCAGTTTACGACAGTGGTAAAGGGCTGATCAGCTCCGGAACACTGATCATGCTCCACCGGAACTAGTGATCAATGTCACCGGAATACGCA